>CAYTTU010000063.1:0-6866 GCA_964440905.1 uncultured Acidimicrobiia bacterium
CACGATGTCGACTCTCGCCGACGCCGGCGCCCAGGTGGGCTGGCTCCAGGTGGCCTGCTGCGCGGAGAAGCGCATGCCGCTATACGAAGAGGTCCAGCAGCACCTCGGCCGGGTGTATCGGGAGATGCAGCAGCACGGGCATTAGGTGGCTATTGGCTGTTGGCTATTGGCTATTGGCCAGAACCTTGGTGGCCCTGAGCGGCGTTCGATTCTGGGGAGGAATCGAATGGCGGTGAAGAGCCCCGCTACGTGGGCCGGGCAGGATTCGAACCTGCGTCTGACGGATTATGAGTCCGCTGCTCTAACCGGCTGAGCTACCGGCCCGTGGGGCGATTGTATGGGGGGTGATGGGGTCGCACCGACCCCGGGCCTATCGTCTTCGGGAATGAGAGCCGCCTTGCGCAGGTTCGTCGCCGCGGTCGGCTCTGATCCCGGTGATCCCGAGTCGTTGCGTCTGCAGAAGCGGCTGCTGGTCACGCTGTCGTTGATGGTGATTCCGGCGGGTTGCCTGTGGAGCCTGGCCTATGTGGCCTTCGGCGAACCACTCGCCGGTTCGATCCCCGGTGCCTATGCCGTGGCGTCTGCAGTGAGCCTTTTTCTCTTCGCCTGGCGTCGCCAGTTTCGCTGGTTCCTGCGCACCCAGCTGCTGTTGATCCTTCTGCTCCCGTTCCTGCTCCAACTCGCCCTGGGCGGATTTGTCAATGCCAGCGCGGTGATCATCTGGTCGCTGCTTGCCCCGTTGGGGGCGATGCTGATCGGGGGGCGACGGCAGTCGGTGCCCTGGTTCCTCGGCTTCGTGGCGATGGTGATCCTGGTGCGGGTGATGCAGCCCTCCCTCCACCTCGACAACAACCTGACGACCGGTACCGTCGCAGCCCTGTTCGTCATGAACATCGCCGCGGTGGGAGCGATCGTGTTCGTCACGCTCCACTATTTCGTCGGTGAGCGGGACGCCGCCTTCAGCGCTCTCGAGGCCGAGCAGGACAGATCAGAGCGTCTCCTTCTCAACATCCTTCCGCAAGAGGTGGCCGCACTCCTCAAGGACGACCAGCGACTGATCGTGCAGCGATACCCCTCGGCGAGCGTGCTTTTCGCCGACTTGGTCGGGTTCACACCACTGTCGGTCGATCTCACTCCGGAGGCGATGGTGGGGCTGCTCAACGAGGTGTTCTCGGCGTTCGACGGGCTGACGGCGGCACATGGTTGCGAGAAGATCCGAACGATCGGCGACAGCTACATGGTGGCGTCGGGAGTGCCGGTGGCGCATCCTGATCACGCCGCGGCTCTCGCCCGGCTCGCTCTGGCGATGCGCTACCACGTGGCCTCATCAGAGCGGCGTCTGCAGTTCCGCATCGGGATGAGCAGCGGTCCTCTCGTGGCGGGGATCATCGGCACGGCCAAGTTCCAATACGACCTCTGGGGCGACACCGTGAACACCGCCAGCCGGATGGAGTCCCATGGTTTGCCGGGGAAGATCCAGATCACCAGATCCACCTTTGAGCTCATCGCCGACCACTTCGTGTGTGAGCCGCGAGGCGTTATCGACATCAAAGGCAAGGGACCGATGGAGACCTGGTTCCTCGAGGCCGAGCGCTAGCGCTCACACCAGCGCCCAGGCGACTCCGGCTCCGATCGCAGCAACGCCGAGAATCGGCGCCACCCGCCATCCCAGGGCCCGGCTGCCCAGAACCACGGCGAGTCCCCCCTTGACGAGCGTGTTCACCGCCACCGCGGCCAACACCGCCTTGGCTCCGGCAGACGCCTCGACCGCGCCGTCACGCACCAAATTGGAGGCCGCCAGCGTGATGGCGTCGACGTCGTTGATTCCGGAGACCGCGCCGACCAGGGAGAGCGACCCCGCCGACACCTTGTCGACCAGCACCGCGGCGGCAAAGGCGACCACGCCATAGATGGCGCCGAACTGGAGCGCCGAGACGATCGTCACCGGGTTGCGCATCTCGAGTCCCGACTCGGCCTGGCGGCGCCGGGAGTGCCACCACCACCAGGCGGCGGCACCTTCGACGAACCCGAAAAGGATCACCAACGGCACCACCACCCGCGATGCCACACTGGGCTCGATCACCAGCGCCTCGATCAGCACTCGCCCATACATGAGGCCACAGGCTGCCAGTACTCCGGCAGCGAGAGCATCGGTCACCTCGGGCACTCGCTTGGACATCCGGGAGAAGCCGAGGGTGACCGCGGTGGACGAAACCAATCCGCCGAGCAGACCGGTGGGGGCCAGGCCCTTGGGTCCCAGCGCCCGCAATGCGATGTACCCCGCCAACCCGATTGCTGCGACGAACACGACCATCAGCCAGATCTCGAACGGGTTGATCGCCTCGAACGGTCCCATCTTGCGATCGGGTACCAGGGGCAGGATCACCGCGGTGAGCACCCCGAACCGCAATGCGGCCGCCAGATCCTCATCGGAGAAGCGCGCCACCACCCGATGCAGCCATGCTTTGGAGTGGAGCAAAGCGGCGACGACCACGGCCAGTGCAACTGCCGGCACGGCGCGCTCGTGCCACACCAGCACCCCGCATACGAAGGCGGCAAACGCCGCCGCCTCGGTGGTGGTGCCGACATCGCCTCCGCGTGCCAACGCCCAGTAATCGAGGAGGAGCAGTCCGCCAAATGCGGCGGCGGCCGCTGCAAAACCCGCCACCCCGAACTCATCCCCGACGTAGGCGGCGGCGGATCCCCACAACCCGTAGAGAGCAAAGGTGCGCATCCCGGCCAGACGGCGGTCCTCGGGATCGCGCCCCACCTGGCGCTCCAGGCCGATGAGCGCTCCAAGGGCGAGCGCCAGGCCGAGTCGGATCATCAGGTCGGCGTCGTCCACGGAGCCCTTACGCCCATCGTTCCGGGCCGTCGATCCCGACCCCGGTGTCGTCCGGGTAGCACCAGGCCCACATCTCCTCGGGTTCGGCAGAGCGGGCCACCGGGTGCCCGTTGGCGGCGGCGTGCGCCCGGGCATGGCGGTTGGGAGATTCGTCGCAACACGCCACCTCGCCGCAGGTGAGGCAGAAACGAAGGTGCACCCACGTGCTTCCTTGCGCCAGGCAGGCGGCGCACCCGGTGCGCGGCTTGGGATCGTTGGGGATCGACTCGAGGTGCTGGCAGATGGTGTCCATCGGGGCTCCTATGAGGGTGGTCCGGCGATGGGCAGCGCCACTCTAAAAGTGGTGCGCCCGGGTTCCGAGTCCACGGTTATGTCGCCGCCGTGGCGGTTGACGACGATCCCGTACGAGATATCGAGTCCCAGGCCGGTGCCGCTGCCCGGGGGCTTGGTGGTGAAGAACGAGTCGAAGATGCGCTGCTTGACCTCGGCCGGGATGCCGGAGCCATCGTCTTCGATCTCCACCACCACCCACTCGCTCTCCACCCTGGTGCGGATCGTGAGGGTGTTGCTCCCGGCTTCCTTGATGGCATACACCGCGTTGTCGATCAGGTTGGTCCACACCTGGTTGAGCTCCGACCCGTAGGCGGGGATTTCGGGAACCTCGCCGTACTCCCGCGTGATGGTGATGTCGCCGATCTTGGTGCGCATGATCAAAAGCGTGTCCTCGATGCCCCGCAAGATGTCGACCTGCTGCACGGGGGCCCGGTCCAGGTAGGAGTACGACTTGAGGGCGCTCACGATCTGGAACATCCGGCCGGAGCCCTCGACGATCTGGAACAGCAACTCGTGGGCGTTGCCCGCCGCAACCAGCAGTGCGACCACGGGAGCGAGATCGGTGACCTGCACCGCGGCGAGAGCGTCGGCGGTGACTCCCGCCCCCACCAGCGTGGGGGAGCACACCCACGGCTCGGCGATGCCTGCCCGATCCAGCCAATCTTCGAGGGCCGCTTCGGTGTCGCTGCGGGCGAGAGCATCGAGCTGGGGACGGCTCTTGGGATCTGAGACCATCGCCAGGAGCGGGGCGACTCCGCGGGGAAGCTCCACGCCGATGGCGGCACGGGCGGTGGTGTAACCCTCCACGGCGTCGCGCAACGCTTCGGCGGCTCGGTTCACCGCCGAGGCCGGGTTGTTGAGCTCGTGGGCCAGTCCGGCGGTAAGGGTCCCCAGTTGGGCCATGCGCTCGCTCTGCTGCAGGCTCGCCTCGTTCTGCCGCCTCCGGGCCAGGAGCACCTCGAACAGCGCCCGAACCGCGGTCTGACTGGTGTCGAGCAGCTCGTCGAGGCGGTCCCGGGGGATGGCGATGGCCGACGCGGTGGTGCGAGCCCGGGCCGAAGCCATCCGGGGGGCGTCCTCGAGCAGTGACATCTCTCCGATGACATCGCCTTCATGGCGCACTGCCAGCAGGACGTCGCGCCCCACGCTCTTCTTGATGATCTCGATCTCGCCACCGGTGATCACGAAGGCCTCGCCTCCCGGGTCACCCTCGGCGAAGAGCTGCTCGCCGCGGGCGATGTCGACCTCGCGCGACCCGCGACACAAGCGCTCCAGGTCTTCCCGGGTCAGCCCGGAGAAAAGGGGAACCGTGGCGAGGCGATCGATGACGTTCACACCGTGGCCAGGTACTCGTGGACGAACGACACGCACACCGATCCCTGACCGACCGCCGACGCCACCCGGCGGACCACCCCGTGGCGCACATCGCCGGCGGCGAAGATGCCGGGCACGCTGGTCTCCATCAGAAATGGATCCCGGGAGAGCGGCCAGGACTCGCGCGGGATGTCCGGCCCGGTGAGAATGAACCCCTGCGGGTTGAGTCCGATCAGACCCTTCACCATGTCGGTGTGGGGCACCGCGCCGACGAAGATGAACACTGCGGCGGCGGGGCGTTCCTCGGTGGTCCCGTCCTTCTCCAGGCTGATCCGCTCGAGGCGTTTGCCGCTCCCGGACACGGCGGCGACCTTGGTGCCCACCAGCACCTCGATGTTGGCGGTGGCGTTGATCTGATCGACGAGGTACTGCGACATCTTCTCCTCGAGGGACGGTCCGCGTACCACCAGGGTGACGTGGGAGCAGAACCGGGAGAGCATCATGGCACCCTGGCCTGCCGAGTTGGCTCCACCGATGACGAACACCGGCTGATCCCGGTAGGTCGCCGCCTCGGTCACGGCGGCCCCGTAGTAGACCCCGGCTCCGCTGTACTCGGCGTATCCGGGCACGTCGAGGGTGCGCTGAGTCATACCCGTCGCCAGGACCACGGCGCGCCCGGAGAGCATGGATCCATCGCCGAGGCGCACCACCTTGATCTGGTCCTCCACCTCGACCTCCACCACGTCGCCGGCGGTGATGATCTCGGCGCCAAGGCGCTGTGCCTGGGTGGCGGCGCGCCGCGCCAGGTCGGTTCCGGCGATGCCCTTGGGGAATCCGAGGTAGTTCTCGATGCGAGACGAGGTGCCCGCCTGGCCTCCGGTGGCGTCGCGTTCGATCACCACGGTGCGCAATCCCTCGGAGGCTCCGTAGAGGCCGGCGGCGAGGCCGGCAGGACCGCCGCCGACGACGATCAGGTCGTAGAACGAGATGCTCGCCTCGGTGTGCATGCCCACGCGCGCCGCCAACGTGCGGCGGTCGGGGTTGGTCACCGAGGTGCCATCGGGGAACAGCACCAGAGGCAGTGCGGGATCGCCCGCCGCGGCCAGCACCGCGGCGGCGTCGGTGTCCCGCTCGACGTCGAGAAACCGGTACGGGATCTGGTTGCGGGCCAGGAAGTCCTTGGCCTCGTGAGTTGCGGGGGACCAGGTCGTGCCGAGCACGCGGATTCCGTCGAACGGCGCCTCGTTGTTTGCCTTCCAGTCGGAGAGAAGGTCGTCGAGGATCGGGTACAGGCGCTCCTCGGGAGGGCTCCACGGCTTGAGGAGGTAGTGGTCTAGCCCCACCTCGTTGATCGCCTGGATGGCGGCATCGGTGTCGGCGTAGGCGGTGAGCAGGACCGTCCGCGCCGCCGGATACGACGGGGTCGCCGCCAGGAGGAACTCGGTGCCGGTCATGCCGGGCATGCGCTGGTCGGCGAGGAGCAGGGCAACGTCGTCGCCCCGTTCCTTCAGGGAGCGCACCGCCTCGACCGCCTCCTCTCCCGAGGCGGCACCGACGATGCGGTAGTCGGCGGCGTAGCGGGCCCGCAGGTCGCGCTGCACCGCCGACAGGACCTGGGGGTCGTCGTCGACGGTGATGATCGCCGGTTTGGCCACTGTCTCCCTTCGCGACCCGGCATCGTAAAGCGCTCGACCCGCCTCGGGGCGAGTCCATGACCCGGCGGGCTAGCCTCAGCCGACCGCTTCTCTCCGGGAGGGTTCAGTGCGTCGGGCAGCAGCGGCACTTCTTACGCTCGTGGCGGCTTGCGGGGATGGATCGGGCACCACCACCAGCACCGCCGCCGTAAACACCACCACGACGGTTGGTACCACCACGGTCACGACCCAACCCGCGACCGTCACCACGGTCGCGGTGGACACCACGGTGGCGTCGGGGTCGGCACTCACGGTGGACGGCACCGTGTATACGATCGACTGGGGAGTTCTGACCGGCCCGGTCGTGTTCACCCCGGCGGGGGGCGGTACGGATCCGTTCTTCCACCTGCACAACTCGCCAGCCCACGACGGGTTCTTTTTCTCGGTGGAGGCCTACACGGTGTATGGGTCTGCCTGGTCGGGCGAACTGGGGACCTTCGAGATCGGGTGCTTCCCGGCCGGGACCGGGATCTGCGTCCACTTCGATCCCGACGGCCCCGGCCCGATGACCGACCTCGGTGCCGACTTCATGGCCACCGGGACCATCGAAGTCCTCCAGGCTGACGACGAGGGGTTCGTGGGGGTACTCACGGACGTCGCCTTCAGCGACGGATCGACGATTCCGGGGCCGTTCACGATCAGCGGGTGACGCCCACACCGACTGGCGGCGCCTACCCTCC
>CAYTTU010000064.1:0-4428 GCA_964440905.1 uncultured Acidimicrobiia bacterium
CCACCAGCCGTACCGCCAGATAGAGCGCGGCGGCGATGAGCAGCAGGCGGAAGCCGATCGGGGTGCGCTCGGGTGGGTCCGGGGTCACACCGGGGGGACGCCGTGGCGGCGATCCGAAAAGTGCCGGTCGCGGTTGGAGGCATAGGCGAGCCGGGTGATCAACTCGTCACGCAGCCTCTCCGGGGACACCACCGCGTCCACCACCAGATCCGAGGCCAGGCGGAGGAGATCGACATCCTCCTCGTACTCTCGTCGCCGCTCGGCGATGAACCTCTCGCGCTCGGTGGGGTCGTCGATGGCGTGGATGGCGTTGTAGTACACCGCGTTCACCGCCGCCTCGGGGCCCATCACCGCGATCTCTGCGGTGGGCAGGGCCAGGGTGGCATCGGGTCGGAATCCCGGCCCGGAGAAGGCGTACAGCCCGGCACCGTAGGCCTTGCGTACGATCACCGAGATCTTGGGAACCGTTGCCTCGGCGATGGCGGTGAGCATCTTGGCTCCGGCGCGGATGATGCCCTGACGCTCCACCTCGGTGCCGATCATGAACCCGGGCACGTCGGCGAGAAACACCAGCGGAAGGTTGAAGGCGTCGCACAGCCATATGAAGCGGGCTGCCTTGTCTGCGGAGTCGACGAAGAGCACCCCTCCGAGATGTTGCGGTTGGGAAGCGACCACCCCAACCGGACGCCCCCCAAGCCGGGCAAGGGTGGTGATCACCTCGGGGGCGAAGAGCTCTTTGACTTCGAGGAGGCTCCCCTCGTCGAACAGGGCGCGCAGCATGCGGCGCATGTCGTAGACCTGGCGGGGATCGGCCGGAATGACCGTCGTGGGATCGATCGCCTCCGGCGTTTCGAATTCGTAGAGCGGCGGAGCTGCGGTGTGGTCGGCGGGCAGATACGAGAAGTAGGCCCGAGCCCAGGTGATCGCCTCCTCGTCCGAGCCAACCAGGACGTCGCCGCACCCGCTGATGGTGCAGTGCATCCGGGCGCCGCCCATCTCTTCGAGCGTGGTGTGTTCGCCGATCACCATCTCCGCCATCCGCGGTGACCCCAGGTACATCGACGCGTTGCCTTCGACCATCATCACCACGTCGCAGAAGGCGGGGATGTACGCCCCGCCGGCAGCCGAAGGTCCGAACAGGCAGCAGATCTGGGGCACCTTCCCGGAGAGCCGCACCTGGTTGTAGAAGATCCGCCCGGCGCCTCGCCTGCCCGGAAAGAGATCCACCTGGTCGGTGATGCGGGCTCCGGCTGAATCGATCAGATAGAAGACGGGAAGCCGCGCCTCGTAGGCGCCCTCGAGAGCCCGCACCATCTTCTCCACCGTGCGGGCTCCCCACGATCCCGCCTTCACGGTGGGATCGTTGGCGATGATCACCACCGCTCGACCGTCCACCGTCCCCCGGCCCGTGACCACACCATCGGCGCCGAGCTCTTCGGCAGACAACGTGTTGGCGAGGAGTCCGTCCTCCACGAACGACTCCGGATCGCAGAGCAGATCCACCCGTGCCCGGACCGCGAGCTTCGACTGCTCGGCGAGACGGATGCGATGCCGTTCCGGCCCGCCGAGGCGGGCCCGGTCTGCCGCCGCCGCGATCTGCTCGTCTTGGCTCACGCCTGCTCCCTGGTCTGCCGCCTCCGGGCGATCAAGCGTATCGGTGTCCCGCCGAACTCGTACTCCCCGCGCAGCCGGCCTTCGAGAAATCGCAGGTAATCGGGTCCGATCTCCCCGCCCCGCACGAACAGCACGATGGTGGGCGGATCGACTCCGACCTGCACCGCATACAGGATCCTGCCGCGGCGTCCCCCTCGGGTCGGCGGTGGGTGGGCCTCCTGCCAGGCGATGATCCTCCGGTTGAGTTCGGGGGTCGGGATCCGGCGACGGCGGTTCCCCAAGACGAATTCGATTGCGGCGCCGAGCCGGTCCAGGCGGGCTCCGGTCCGCGCCGCGATGCGCAACACCGGGGCCCACTCCACGAAGGCGAGCCGATCGGCGGTCTCGGCGACGGTGCGCTCCTTCTGCTCGGTGTCGGTGGCGTCCCACTTGTTGAGCAGTACCACCAGTCCGCTGCCGGCTTCGACGATCGCCTCGACGAGTCGCTGCTCTTGGTGGGCCACCCCGGCAGTGCCGTCGACCACCAGCAGCGTGATGTCGGCTTCGTCGAGCACGGCGCGGGCCCGCTCCACCGACCATGCCTCGGTGGGGCCACCGCTATGGGAGCGCCGCCGGATTCCGGCGGTGTCTACGACGCGGTAGGAGGCGCCGTCTATGTCGACCACCACATCGATTGGATCACGGGTGGTCCCCGGCTCCGGGCTCACCAGGACGCGCTCTTCGCCAGCGAGGCGGTTGAGCAAGGTCGACTTGCCCACATTGGGCCGCCCCAGGATCGCCAGGGTCGGTACCGCCGGCGCCGCCGCGTCGTCGCCGCCCTCGGGAAGCCGGGCCACCACTGCATCGAGGAGGTCGCCGATGTTGCGGCCGTGGAGGGCGCTCACCGGGTACGGCTCCCCCAGGCCCAGCGACCACAGTTGCGCCGCCTCCGGATCCACCGTGGCACCGTCGGCCTTGTTGGCCACCAGGAGCGCCGGCAGGCCGGAGCGCTGCACGATGCGGGCTACTGCGCGGTCGTCGTCGCCGGGGAGAGTGGTGGCGTCGGTCACCATCAGCACGACGTCCGCCCCGGCCACGGCGGCTTCGGCCTGATGGCGCACGTCGGTGGCCAGGGTGTCCCCGGCGATTTCCCAGCCACCGGTGTCGACCAACAGAAAGGATCGCCCATTCCAGTCGGCCTCGAACTCGCGTCGGTCGCGGGTGATTCCGGGGCGGGCGCCGACCACCGCCGCCATGCGCCGCAGCACGCGATTGACCAGGGTCGACTTGCCCACGTTGGGGCGGCCGACCACGGCGACGACGGGCAGCCGGCTCAACGCGGCTCTCGCAGGGGCATCGCTGCAGGATAGGAAGGCCAAGGAAGTCGTCAGTCTTCAGTCCTCAGTCGTCAGTAAGCACCCGATCCGTACTGGCTGACGACACACGACTCACGACTGACGACTTCCTACCATCCCCTCATGGTCGAACGGGTCTTGCTGGCCGAGCCGCGCGGTTTCTGCGCCGGTGTGGAGATGGCGATCAAGGCGCTCACCTGGATGGTGGGCGTGTTCGAGCCACCGGTGTACTGCTACCACGAGATCGTCCACAACTCCTCGGTGGTGGCCACCTTCAAGCGTGCCGGGGTCATCTTCGTCGACGACATCGCGGCGGTCCCTTCGGGAGCCCCGGTGATGCTCTCGGCACACGGTTCGGCTCCGGAGGTGACCGCGGCGGCCGAGAGCGCCGGAGCGGTCACTGTGGACGCGGTGTGCCCGCTGGTCACCAAGGTTCACCATGAGGTTCGGCGTCGCGCCGCGGACGGCTACGACATCATCTATGTGGGTCACCACGGCCACGACGAAGCCGTCGGCACGGTGGCCGTGGCCCCCGGAGCGGTGACCCTGGTGGAGCCGGAGTCGGGACTCGAGGGCTTTGCGCCCCGCGACCCGGGGCGAGTGGCGCTCCTCGCCCAGACGACTCTTGGCCTATTCGAGTGGGAGGCGGTGCTCGATTCCGCCCGGGACCGGTTCCCGGATCTGTGGACCGCCCGGCGCTCCGATCTCTGTTACGCCACCACCAACCGCCAGGAGGCGGTCACCGCGCTGGCGGAAAGTTGTGATCTGGTGCTGGTAGTGGGCTCAGAGGCGTCGTCCAACACCCAGGCGCTGGTCCGGGTGGCCCGTTCCCTCGGGGTGGCGGCATACCGGGTGGAAGGCGCCGATGGAGTCGACCGGGAGTGGCTACGCGACGCCCGCATCGTCGGGGTGACCGCCGGGGCGTCGGCGCCCGATGCCGCGGTGCGGGCGGTGATCGCCGCCATCGCACCACGGGATGGAGTCGAGGTGCTGCGGGTCACCACCGAAGACGAGTACTTCCCTCCCCCACCCCGCTTGCGCACCTTCCTCCAGGCCCTGCAGGCTGCCGTGGAGGGTGGGCTCGGCTGCCGCGATCCGGGACGACCCGGCCCACTCGAGGACGACCGCTCCTGGGATGCCACCCGGGCACTGGCGCTCCTCGGCGACTGAGCCTCAGGGGGTGCGGGCATAGGTCGCTGGGGTCATCAGGTCAGGGATCGAGGCGCCGGAGGCCTCGGGGTCCGCGGCGCGCCGGGCGGCGCGCACCGCCACGTCCGCCGTGAGAAAGACCTTCGCAGCGGCATCGGGGAATACGACGGTGCCGATGTCGCGCCCCTCCACCACCGCATCACCGCCGTGATGCCGCACCCACTGGCGCTGCATCTCGACCACGGTGCGGCGCACTTCCGCATGCGCCGACACCTCGCTCACCGCTGCGGTCACCTTAGGACCGCGCAGTGCTTCGCTCACCGACTCCCCG
>CAYTTU010000065.1:0-5304 GCA_964440905.1 uncultured Acidimicrobiia bacterium
GATGGGGCCCAGGACCTCACCCCGCTCGGACCGCTTGCCGCCGCCGCCGCGGTTCGGGGTTGGCGGGTGATGGTGGTGGTGCCCACCGGACGTATGGGCGAGGCGCACCGTGCGTTGCGTGGCGCCCCGGTGATGCTGCAGCCGTGGTGGCCCGAAGGGGAGCGGGTGAGGTTCGGGGGACCGGAAGTACCCTGAACCCGGCCATGCCGGTTCCGCTCTACACCCAGACGGTTATCGCCTTCCTCTGGGACTTCGACCGCACCCTGATCCCGGGCAACCAACAGGAGCCGTTGTTCGCCGAGTACGGCGTCGACGAGCCCGCCTTCTGGACCGAAGTGGACGGTCTGGTCGACCACTACGCAGCGCGTGGGGTGATTGTGGCTCGCGAGGTGGCCTACCTGCTCCACATCCTCTCCTATGTCGAGGCGGGGGTGTTCAAGGACCTCAGCAACGCCAAGCTGCGCGAAATCGGCGGGCGGATCGTCCCGGCGCCGGGGATGCCCGAGTTCATGGTCGAGACCCGGGAGCGAATCGCCGCCGAGCCCCGCTGCGCCGCCGAGGGGATCAACGTGGAGCACTACGTGGTCTCCACCGGGATCCGTCCGATGATCGAGGGCTCGCCGATCGCCCCGCATCTCGACGGCATCTGGGCCAACACCTTTGTGGAGCGACTCGCCCCGCCGGGATACCGCGATCGGCTCGACGTGGATCGCAAGGACTACCCGATCTCCCACGTCGGCTACATGATCGACAACACCGCCAAGACCCGGGCCATCTTCGAGATCAACAAGGGGACCAACACCAACCCCACCCTCGACGTCAACGCCCGGATGAGCGGCGAGCAGCGCCGGGTGCCGATCCAGAACATGATCTACATCGCCGACGGCCCCAGCGACGTGCCGTGCTTCTCCATCGTCAACGAGCGCGGGGGCAAGACCCTCGGGGTGTACACCACCGACCCCCGCAACAACTTCCGTGGGGTGAGGGAACTGCAGGAACAGGGTCGGGTGCAGGGGATGGCCGAGGCCGACTTCCGCCCCGGCTCCGCCGCATACCTGTGGCTGATGGACTCACTCGATCAGATCGCCGAGGGAATCATCAACGACCGCGCCCGCGCCTTCGCCGACATCCCGCGCCCGCCCGGGCACGTGTGAGCCACGAACCGCTCCCCCCTTGTGCCATGTACCGCTCCCCCCCTGTGGGGGAGCCGACGGGCCACAGGCCCGTCGGTGGGGGGTATTGATTGAGGCCTGGGAGTAACCCCCCATCCCCCCGGCTGACTGCTCCCCCCTTGTAGGGGAGCCGATGCGACGTAGTCGCATCGGTGGGGGGTAGACCCGCGCCCGAAGGGCGTGGCACCAGCGCTCCCCGGGGTACTTCCCCCACAAGGGGGGAAGAGTAAGAACCCGTCGGTGGGGGGTACTTGCTTTCAGCTGTCAGCTATCAGCCAGAAGACGCTACGAGTCGGGCCGCCTCCCGCCTTCGCCGCTAGACCGAACCGTCAGCCTCGAACTCCAAGACACCCCTGAGATGAGCCATGACGTCGATCTTGCACTCGTCTTCCAGAACCGAAATCAAGACCGCAAGCACATCGAGAATGAACCGGGTGGCAGCACCCAGCGCGGCCATGTCCTCGGCAGTGGCCGTCCCGTAGAGGTCTTTTACGGTTGCCTGGGCGGTGTCATGGTCCCCCGCCACGAACGCGGTCACGATTGCCTGGGCGGCGCCACGGCCTCGTGCCATATGCGGATCATCGGGCTTTATGTTCTCGCTCATGCACCGGAGGCTACGCCGTGTCGTTCTCCAATGTGGAGCCACTGGGGGTATTGATTGGGGCCTGGAGTAACCCCCCATCCCCCCGGCTCGCTTCGCTCCCCGGGGTACTTCCCCCACAAGGGGGGAAGAGTAAGAACCCGTCGGTGGGGGTACTAGCCCTCAACCGACATCTGACCTCCCGCCAGCTTGAGCCCCGATCACGGCCGGTAACCTTCCCCCACCATGCAGATCAAAGGTTCCAAGGCTCTCGTTACCGGGGGAGGCAGCGGACTCGGTGAGGCCACCGCTCGCCGTCTCGCCGCCGCTGGCGCCACCGTCACCATCCTCGACCTTCCCACCTCTCACGGAGCCGAGGTGGCCGAGCAGATCGGAGGCCACTTCGTCGCCGCCGACGTCACCGTTCCCACCGATGTCGCCGCTGCGGTCGATGCCGCCGCAGGGGCAATGGGCGCCATCCACCTGTGCCTCAACGCCGCCGGGATCGCCAATGCGCACCGCGTGGTGACTCGCGACGGGGCCCTGTTCCCGCTCGACCTCTATGAGAAGGTGATCCGGGTCAACCTGATCGGCACCTTCGACGTCACCCGCCATGTCGCCAAGCGCATGGCCGACAACAAGCCCACCGACGACGGGGAGCGCGGCGCCATCGTCAACGTCGCCTCTATCGCCGCCACCGAAGGCCAGATCGGCCAGGCGGCCTACTCCGCCTCCAAGGGTGGGGTGATGGCGATGACCCTGCCCCTGGCCCGCGACCTGGCCTCATACGGCATTCGGGTCAACACCATCGCCCCCGGGATCATGGAGACCCCGATGATCGGGGGCATGACCCCTGAGGTGAAGGAGTCGCTGGCCCAGGTGCACGTGTTCCCCAAGCGCCTCGGCCGTGCCACCGAGTTCGCCGCCCTCGCCATCCACCTGTTCGAGAACACCCTGATCAACGGGGAGACGGTAAGGCTGGATGCCGCGGCGCGGATGGGGCCGAGATAGGTCGGCCGGCTTCGCCGGCCTCCCCGGAGTTCGGAGTTCGGAGTTCAGAGGTCAGAATCCAGACGCCAGACTCCACTCCAGACTCCAGACTCCAAACTTGGTGACTGAGGACTCGATTGCTCCATTGCGAAGCGGGCGTCACCACTCCAACCCGCGGACTTGCTACATTCCCCCAACTTATGAAGCCCCGTGCCACCACCCGCGCCCTGCTCGCCCTTGCCATGGTCTTCGCCGTTCTGATGATCCCCGCCACCGCCTGGGCGGGGTGCAACGTCAGCGTTACTCCGAACCCCACCTGGCGGGGAGGCACCATCAGCATTTTGGGCAATGGCTTCCCGGCTAATGCTGCCTACTACGTGAATCTCAACGGCGACAAGATCCGGGAGGGGACCACCTCAGGATCGGGCACCATCAACACCAGCTACCAGATCCCTGGCAGCTTTCCAACAGGTAGTGCGAACTGGTTCGTGCAGGACACGCTTCTCTCAACATGCGCAGTAAACGGAGACCTCCAGGTGAACTCGGGGCCGCCGGCTACTACCACTACCACCGCGGCGACTACGACCACCACGACCACGACCACGACGACGCTGCCTCCCACCACGACCGTGGCGCCGACCACCACCCTGGCCGATACCACCACGACCGTGGTGGACACGACGACCACCACGGTGTCGGACACCACTACCACCACGGTGGCCGAGGCGGATGATGGCGGCGGGATCCCGATTTTCATCTGGATCGTGATCGCCGTCCTGGGTGGTGCGGTGCTGTTCCTCATCGGAAAGATGTCGAGCCGCCGCAAGTAGCGGTCGAATTCCACGCGGTTATCGTCGGCTGACGATGCGCCGCGCCGTCCCCCTCGTCCTCATCGTTCTCGCCGCGGCTCCGGCTGCGGCGGCCCAGGACTACGCCTGCGTCGTCGAGGCCGACCCCTCTCCGGCGTGGCCGGGGGCAAACGTGGTGCTGCGGGGGGACGGGTTCCCGATCGCTGCCGACATCTCGGTTTCGTTGGGGTTCTTCCCGGTCTACGACGGCTTCGTGGGGAACCACGGAGCCTTTGAGATCTCATTCCGGGTGCCATCACCCTTCGAATTCGGACCCAGTGAACTGACGGTGGTCGATCACACCGGCGTGTGCACCACGACGCTGCCGATCGAGATCGGAACCGCACCAGGGCCGGAGCCGAGCATCGCACCGTGGGGCTTGGCAGTCATGGCCGCCGTGGGTGTTGCCCTGGGTGTCGGCCTGGCCGGTGTCATCCTGCGACGGCCTGAACCCACACGCGAGTGAGCCCGGCTCGCGTCGGGCTCACAGATCGTTCGCTGGCTACTTAGCCGTTGGCGCCGAGTTGGTAACGCACCATTACGTTGCGAATCACCTTGTTGCTGGCGGCCCCGGTGACGTAGATCTGATAGGAGTAAAACCTGTTGTCGACGATGTCCTTGCCTGCTGCGATCGAGGTGGTCGAGAACGAGATGTTTCCCGGGCTGCCACCGGAACTAGTGGTCGCAAGGCTCTCCTGAGAAGTCGCCACCCGGTAGAGGACGACGGTCATGTTGAGTGACGCATCAGCGTCGGCCCCCATGGCCTTGAGCTCGAGGATCCGGGCATTGTGCGGCAACTGAATCGACGCGTAGAGGAACCCTGTGCTGTTAGTGGCGCCAGCACCGATGGCGACTGTATCTGTCGCCGGAACGAGTCCCGTGAACGCCGGGGCCGATACCGAGGCCCAGCCTTCGACCGGGTACACCAACGAGGAAAAGGCGGCGTTGGTCTTGTAGCGGTTGGTGCCGGCAATACGCTCAACGCTGGCCTTCGGCAGCAGGGCCTCGAGGGTGGTCTGCATCGCATCGGAGATCACCCCGGTGCCACCGACGATGATCACGGCTCTGGGGTCGAGGCGGATCAGTTCGGCTTCGGTGGCGGGGTCGAGTGGGGGGTTGGTGGGGACGAGGATGATCGGGGCGCCGTTGAGTGCTGCTCCGGGTCCGACTCCCAAGGCGTCGGGAAAGCCGGTGCCGACGGCGACGTAGACCACGGCGATGCCGTCACCGGTTGGAGACCCACCGGCGTCGGCGACGTCGGGTCGGGCCACCCAGATGGCCGACAACAGAACGATGAGCGCCGTGGCCCATGCCAGGTCGCGACGACGCAGGGTGAAAGTGACAGTGGACATGACCCCCCTCGGGCTGGTGGATGACGGGTCACCGTACCGTGGGCGGCGCTTGGCTGACGGCTGATTCCTGACAGCTCTACCCTCCGCCCATGTCCCTTCACCCCGTTCCGTCGCCGGGGGAGACCCCGTGGCCGCAAGCCGGGGGCCGCCGCATCCTGTTCCTAGCCGATGCCTCCGGTGGTCTGGAGCGGCGGTTGGTGCAGCAATGGATTGAGCGGCATCGGCCCGGGGGTGCCGACTACAAGGTGGTGGCACTGCCGCCGTCGCGGCGTCGCCGCCGGGAGACTTCGATCGCCTCGCTGGGTGCGGCTCTGACGGCTGCCGACGATGTGATGGTGGTGCCGGTGCGGGTGGCGTGGGCG
>CAYTTU010000066.1:0-31252 GCA_964440905.1 uncultured Acidimicrobiia bacterium
GCGCGGGTATGAGGATGCAAGCGCGTCCGCATCGTGAGCCGAAAACAGCCCGGTGACGTGTGCCCACTCGAATGGCTGGGAATGGAGTACCGCTTGTTTGATCGAGGCCAGGTTGATCATGTCCTTCTCCTAAGTCTTCGAAGACCGACGCAGCCCATCGCGTAGCGCTCGTAATGGTGCCGTGATCCTCCAGGAGCGTGAACGGTGGATCGCGGCGAGTTGGGCAGCGACAGTATCCCGTTCCGCCACCACCATATCCCGCTCTGCCACGACCGCGTCACGGCCTGCTGTGACCGCATCCCGTTCCGCCACCACCGCATCCCGTTCCGCCACCACCGCATCCCGTTTTGCCACGACCGCGTCACGTTCTGCTGTGACCGCATCGCGTTCCGCGGTGACCGCATCCCGCTCCGCCAGTGCGGATCCGACGTGAGCAGCCGATGACTCGAGCAAGCTCGCGGCAGACAACCAGAAGCGGGGCAACGACGCCGGCCCAGTACGCCGCGGTCTTGCGGCGGCGATGATGGATGCGATGTGATCCCAATGTCTCGACAATCTGGTGCATGCGTCATGCACGGCAGATGAAGGTTGGGTTCTCCCCAGTCTCGATACAAGCCACTCTGGATCGACCGCTGCCTCGTTGTCGAATGTCTCGACCCCATCGAGACCCTGTAGGACCGCATACTTTCCGGCCATTGCCTGCGACGGCCGAAACACGGGGACCCCAAAAGCGAGTCCACTGATCGCCAAATGCAGGCTGGTGCCTACGACTCCCGCCGCGTGTCCAATCAATTCCGCGAGAACCAACGGGCGGGGCCATGACTCCAACACGGTCACCCCCGGTAGGCGTCCGAAAACTGCAACGTCGTCACCGAGGACCGGGCCAACCGCCACGATCACCGCCTGGACCTTCCCGAGGGCACTTCGAGCATCCTCGATCAGTCGCCAGAATGAGCCGATGGCGCCGGTAGCTTGAATGAGGAGATAGCCGTCCTTCAACCCGGCGGACTCTCGAATGCGGAGGTACTCGGTCGACGGTTCGTCCAGGCTCAGAAGTTCCCCGACGCCAAACGCCGTGTCCGGCACCACCTCGATGCCTGCCTCCCCGCGGAATGGGTCAAGGATCCGTCGGGAGGCCTCGTCGCGCACGTTCGGGTAGTCGCTCGATTCGACAACTACCTTCATCAGGGGTTCGGCCCAGGAAGGAACTGTGCCATGCACACCGGGGGCATTCCACAAGACCGGACAGCCACTTTGCAGTCCCATGAGCATCGGAGCGAGCCAGTAGCCGGTGGGATGATGAATGTCCGATGCAGGCGGGCCGTAGCCCGGCGCGATGTTTTTGTCGAAGCGAATGAGGTCCCCTCCCCCGATCAGAATCGCGTCGAGGTCCGGCACTGTCGCCTGCAGGTCGGTCAGTGGATGCACGGCGTAGGGCCAACTGGTGGCTGACTTCTCGTGATACGAGAAGCGATGGAGCCTCGGCGGGCCGAGCCGCTCTTCAAGTTCTGCGTGAGCAATGATCGGGAATAGAAGATCGCCGTAGTTCTCGACATCGAACGTCCCGCAGATCCCGACGTGCCGTCCACTGTCAACCAAGCGGCTCGCTCCTCTGCTCCGCGTTAGCGGCGGAGGGTACCGACCCAATCCCCGTTCCGCTGTCAGCCAACCGATCGAGATTGTGCGCTACCTCTGAGAGGTGAGAAAGTGCGGTTACCCAGTCCTCGGCAACCTGGCACTGCTCCGCGGATACACCACTGCATGGCGCACCAGGGTCGCGCTTCACCGCGGCGGCTGTCGGCCAATCACCAGATACCCGGTATCAGCCTCCAACGGCGGACCCTGCAGAACTCCTGGTACTCCGGGTTGGCTGCGAGGTGGCGTTCCTCGAACCAGATGCGCACCACCTGGGTGGCCGCGGCGGCGGCGATGGCAACCAGGTTGCGCAGGGTGGGATGGCTGATGACGAAGCCTATGTCGGCAAGCAGGTAGGCGGCATAGATCGGGTGTCGGACGAGTCGATAGGCCCCGCCCGTCTTGATGCCGCGATCGGCGGCGACCACCCCGAACGACCTTCCCAAGGACAGGACGGCAACGACCTGGAGGGCAAGTCCTGCCGACTGGAGCAGTTGGCCGGCCAACACATCCTCCCCCGAAGCGGCGGGCCGAAGGAACAGGGGGAGCACGGTCCCCGCCCAGCCGGCCGCGAAGGCGGCAAGGGAGACATCGGCAGAGCGGGGGTCGCGGCGGGCCGTGGCCAGGCCGACGATGGTCGCCTGGAACACGATCAGGAGCCCCACACTGAGCCGGGGCCGGTCGGCCAGCGACATCCCATTGGAGATCAAGAAGAAGGCGAACAGCCCGCCGAGTCCGGCATTGGACAACACGAGGCGCCACCGCACCCGCGGTGGCGCCATGGTTCCGGACCGGGCCGTCGTGTACACCCCGATTGATCGGTCGTGGACGGGCCAAATCTTCAGTGGCAACTCGTCGGGTGTAGGGACACCTAGTGGCGCCACGGGCCGGCTCCGGCCATAATCCGAACCCAGGAGGCCTCAATCCACTCACCATCGACGATCCGGCTGGTCACGGTCGCGGCCCTGCTCGCCCTCATGGCGATTGCCTGCGGGGACGATGACTCCGCTGAGGGCTCACCCACCGCCACCCTGCGCATCCATACCGGGACGGTCGAGGTGCAGGGAACCGCGGCCGCCGCCTTCGTCCCCGCGACCGACGGCCAGGTGCTCACGGAGGGCGCCGCGGTGCGCACCGGGCCGGACGGACGCGCCATCCTGGAGTGGCCCGACGGCAGCATCACCCGCCTCGACTTCGACACCGTGTTCCGTATCTCCGAGCTGCGGGCGGCCGCGACCCTCGGTGGCGGGTCGGTCGAGGCCGAGCAGGACTCGGGCGCCTCCTATAACCGCGTGGTCGCACTCACCGAGACGGGTAGCCGGTTCTCGGTCGTCACCCCTACCGCGGCAGCGTCGGTGCAGGGGACCACCTACGCCGTTGTTATCAACCCTGACGGCTCGACGACCGTCATCGTCACCGACGGCACGGTGGTGGTGACCACCGTTGGGGGCGAGGAGGTGATCGTGGAGGCGGGTTTCATGGTCACGATCGGCGCCGACGGCTCCATCGACGGCCCGACCCCGATCCCCGATGACGTGCTCAACAGCGAATGGATGCGGTTCAACGAGACCTGCGACGCCGGCACCTGCCCGGTCACGATCGGGGCTGGCCCAGTGGCCTCGATAGCGATCTCACCCACCGACGCCACCATCGACCAGGGGGAGTCGCAGGCGTACACCGCCGAGGGCTTCGACGATGCCGGCACTTCGGCGGGTCAGGTGGAGGCCACCTACGACCTCGATGAAATCCCCTGTGACGGGTCCATCTGCACCCCGGCGGCGCCCGGGGACTACACGGTCACCGCCACCTTTGACGGGTTCAGCGCCACCGCCAACCTCACGGTGCTCGCCACCGGGGACATCCAGGTGACGCTCGACTGGGATGTCTTCGTGGACCTCGACTTGTGGGTCAGCGGACCCGACGGTGAGATCGTCAAGTTCAACAATCCAGAGGGAGCCTCGGGGGGACGCCTCGACCGCGACGCCTACGCAGATTGTGAGTTCTCTGCAGTGCCACCGGAGAACACGGTGTGGGATACGACGGCGCCGTCGGGTGAGTACGAGGTCACCGTCCACGTTTATGACATATGCGCCGAGAGCGCGGTGGGGTTCGAGCTGACCGTGTCAATCGGGGGCGAAGTGATCCTCGTCGTGGACGACGTGGTGCTCACAGCCACCGACGAAACCTACGAGGTGAGTTTCGAGAAGCCGTAGGGCTCTATCTTTCTCACCGATGGCCAAGCTGAGCGAACGGGATCGCAAGAACCTGCCCGATTCCGCCTTTGCCTACGTCGATGCCAAGGGGGTGCGACGACTCCCCATCTATGACGAGCCGCACGTGCGCAACGCCCTGGCCCGCTTCGATCAGGTCAAGTTCGACACCGAGACAGCTCGGGACAAGGCGCGGAGACGCCTGCTGCAGGCGGCCAAGAAGTACGGCATCGTCCCGGTGGGGTTCGTCACCGCTCAGCTGGAGACGGAGCGGGTACGAGTGAGCACCGCCACTCGAGCCCTCCCCAGTGGCGTTCTCACCCTCTTGTTCACCGACATCGAGAACTCAACCGTCCACCTGCACCGCCTCGGTGACGACTACGCCAAGCTGCTGCAGAAGGTGAGACGCACCATCCGCCGCGAGGTCGTCCGCTCCGGGGGCCACCCGGTCGAACTGCGCGCCGATGAGTCGTTCGTGGTGTTCGAGGATGCCGGTGCTGCCATCGCCGGAGCGGTGGAGGTGCAGCGTGCCTTCCTGGCCACCGCTTGGCCGAGGGGTGCCGAGGTGCGGGTCCGTGCCGGGTTGCACCGCGGCGAGGTCACCCTCACGGATGGGGGTTACGTCGGGATCCCGGTGCACACCGCGGCGCGGGTGGCGGCGGCGGCGCACGGCGGGCAGATCCTGGTGAGCGGTGACCTGAAGCGCGCCGCATCTGCCGTCACCGGAATTCGTTTCCGCACACTGGGGAAGCACCGCTTTGCGGGGTTTGCCGAGCCGATCGAGGTGTTCCAGGTGGAGGCAGACGGTCTGCTCACGGGATTCCCCAAGATCCGCCGGGGCTCGCCGGTCCGTAAACCCAAGGGCTGACGCTCAGCGCTCGATCCACGCCCGCAGGGCGGTTTCGAAGTTGTCCAGACCCCCGTACATCCGAATTCCCTTGGCCTCGTCCTCGGTGAGCGGACCCACCGCCACCTTGGACACCTTGAGCACGGTCTCGTCGCCTTCGGCGGTGACCGTGGTCTCGGTGTCGAGCATCACCCCCAGGCCGAGCCAGGCGCGGGTGGTGTAGGTGCGGGGCGGATCCCATACCTGGATGATCCCGTAGACGTGCCCGTGGCCATCGCCCCAGTCCTCACGCAGCAGGCCACCGGCCCGGGGCTCGCACACGATCCCCACCACCCGTTCCTCGCCGTAGGTGTGGGGGAACCACTGCAAGGACTCGGTGGTCATGGCGGCGAATACCCGCTCCGGGGTCGCCTTGAAGCGGATCTCGTTCTCGACGCGGACGGTCCGGATCTCGGACATGGGGATGCCTCTTTCGATGTGGCGGTTCAGGGCCAGCAGTTCCTCGGCGGATGCCCCGGCGATCGTTCCCACCCACCGCTCGTACACCTCACGGAGGGGTACGGCGTTGAGATGGTTGAACCGCTGCCGGCCGTGACGCCGCACCACGACCAGCCCGGCGGCGGTGAGCACCCCGAGGTGCTGCATCACGGCAAACCGGCTCAGGTCGGGATGGCCGGCGGCCAGGTCCCCGGTGGTCTGCGGCCCACTCCGCAGTCGATCGAGGATCGACCGGCGGGTGGGGTTGCCCAGCGCCCGGAAGAGGGCGTCGTCATCCATATATGTGACATTCTTATCACATGACCTCGGACCACTGCAAATAGCGTCAGGGTCGTGGCAGGGTGAGGACCGGCGATCACATGGAGGCAGGGATGGATGTCCCCGAGGGACTCAAGGGCACCTATGAAGCGGTCACGGTGCGCCGGGTATATGGCGATCCGATCGAACGCGATGGGGTGATGATCATCCCGGCTGCCGCGGTCAAGGGCGGGGTCGGTTTCGGCGGCGGGAACGACGGCAACGGCGCCCAGGGCGGTGGTGGCGGATCCGGGATCAGTGCCCGGCCGGTCGGGGTGTACAAGATCGCCGACGGCAAGGTGACCTGGGAACCGGCGATCGATCTCACGCGGGTGATCGTCGGCGGCCAGATCGTCGCCATCGCCTTCTTGCTGATGGTGCGCTCGGTGCTGCGCAAGCGCCGCCGGCGCCGCTGAGTCAGTCGTCAGTCGTCAGGCTCGACGGTCAACCCTGTCCGTACCGATCAGGCTGGGCAGTGGGCACCGGGGAGGCAGGCACCGAGTCGGGTGTCGCCCACATCGGGGATCACCCGGTCGATCCCGGAACCGCCGTCGAGCAGATCTCGCCCTGGTCCTCCGAAGATGACGTCGTCGCCATCGCCGCCACAGATGCGGTCGTCACCGCCCAGCCCGAAGATGAAGTCGTCGCCACCCCGGCCGATGATGACGTCGTCGCCCGCGGTCCCGGTCAAGATGTCGTCGTAGGGTGTGCCCACGATCGTGGCTCTCTCGCCACCGCATGTCACCTCGGCGAACGGCGCCCCGACCGGGGATACACCCGGCGCTTCCAGCGCCATCGCGGTGCCCAGAGTGCGCCGATGCGACGCTTCGGTGGTGGCGGGTGCTGCCAGCCCGGGCGGGGGATCGCCGGCAGCGAGCACCCGATAGGTTCCGAACTGCACCCAGGTAGGCACCACCTCGATCGCGGTCACTCCAAACCCACCCTCGGGACGCTCCATCACCCGGACCAGCACGAGCAGCCCGTCCTCGGTGTTGGTGTAGTCCGCTCCCCAGCGGGAGAACTGATTGGACACGTGATTGCCCATCCCGTACACGACGTACTTGTCCCCGATGCGCTCGATCGGCTGCACCACGTGGGCATGGTGCCCCAGGATGAGATCGATGTCGGGTGACGCCAGCAGGGTCTCGGCGAGTGAGCGCTGCGCCGCGGTGGGGGCGATGTGGTACTCGAGTCCCCAGTGCAGCGACACCACCGTGAACTCGGCTCCGTGGTCGCGAGCCCACACTGCGTCCGCCAGGATGGCGTCGGCGTCGATCAGGTTCACCGCCCACGGGCGGTTCTGCGGCACGGGAATCCCATTGGTGCCGTAGGTGTACGAGATGTGGGCGACGGTCGCGCCGTTCACCTCGTAGATCGTGGGGAGCCGCTCCTCCGGGTGGCGGGCAGTGCCGGCGTGTGCCAGACCGGCATCGTCAAGGACCTCCAGGGTCCCTACCACCCCGGCCCAGCCCGCATCCATGGCGTGATTGCTGGCGGTGGAGCAGCCGTCCCACCCCGCGTCCACGATCGCATCGGCCATTTCCCGGGGTCCAATGAAGCGCGGGTAGCCCGACAGCCCGCTGCTCGTCGGACTCAGCGTGCCCTCGAAGTGGCACAGCCCCAGGTCTGCGGACGACACCCACGGTTCGATGTCGGCCAGCATTGCCGTGAAGTCCCATCCCGGACCGGACAGGTACCTATCACCGGCGCGCACCAACGACTCGTGGGGGATGATGTCGCCGGCGGCGGCAATGGTGAACTCCCGGGGCGCGGTGCCGGAACCAGCGGCCGGAGCAGCGGCGAGGAGTCCGGCGACCACCACGGTGCACAGTGCGGCCCTCATCCCCTTCAGCCCTCGTCGTCGCCGCTGCGCTCGCGGAGGAAGCGTTCGATCTCGGCGCCGATCTCCTCGCCGCTCGACACTTCCCCGGAGGCGTCGTACAACTCCTCGAGACGGGCGACGATCTCCGCCACCTCGGGCTGGTCGGTCAAAGCAGTGTCGAGTTGGCGACGCTGGTCGGCGGCAGTCTGCACCAGATCACCCAACGGGACGTCCACACCGAGATATCGGCCCACCCGCTCCACCAGCGTCACCACCGCGGGGTGGTACACCCCGGCGACGTAGTGGGGCACCCGGGCCCAGAAGCCGACCGTGGGCAGGCCGCGGTCGGCCACGGCGCGCTCCACGACCGACGCCGCCGAGGCGGGCACCCGCAGCACCCCGGCCGGGAAATTGGCGTCCTCGGCGAGGAGATCGCGGCGCGACGATGTGGTGACGACGATCGTGGGGCGGGTGTGTGGCGCCGCCCAGGGAATGCCGCCGAGAGACACCTGCTGCACCACCCCCAGCTCCATCGCCAGGTCGGCCACAGCCTCGCCGAACGCCTGCCAATGCCAGTTGGGCTCGGGTCCGGTGAGCACGAGGAGATCGCGTCCCCCGATGCGGCGCCGACGCACCCGTACTTCGGGCCACTCGATCTGGTCGATGATGCCCTCGGTGAACTCCAGGGTCGGCCGGTTCACCCGGTAGTCGAAGAGCTGATCGGAGTCGAAGAGTGCCACGTTCGGCCCGTCGTCGGCCAGAATTTCGGCGGTCACCATCCCGGCGCCGCCGGCGCTCACCCATCCGTTGAAGGCCACCACCAAGGCCGGAGCAACCAGGGGCTCGGTGGAGTGGCGGGTGTACATGGGCGCGACGAGGGTATCGGTGCCCGGGGCGCAACGTCGCGGGTTAGAAGTCGGGACAGCCGTCGGCGCCGGCGCCGACGAAGTAGATCCGCGTGGCGGCGCCGTCGGGGGAGTCGGCCGAGCCGACGATGCGGAATCCGAACGTCACCTCGTCGGCGACGGCAAGTCCGTTGACCGTGTCGTCGAACTCGGGAGTGTCGTGCACCCCGACGAAGTCGTCGAAGGTCGACCCGATCGTGAGTCCATCGGCGGTGGTGAGACCCCGGGCGATCGGATCGAGGGCGGAGAGGTTGTCCGACCGATAGGCGTACTGGCTGAAGTAGGGGGTGCCCCCGGTGTCGGTGAAGTCGGCGACGAAGTAAGCCGGATGGTCCGAACCGGCCGAGCCGCCCTGGATCACCCAGGTGACATGGCGGTTGGTTCCGGTGCAGCCCGGCTCTTCGATCCATCCGGAATCGTCGAATGGCTGTCCGAGCACCAGGGCGATCACTGCCACAGTATTGGTCGGGTCGTCTCCCAGGTCGGCGATGCCGATTCCCTCGCCGTCCATCGTCATAGGACCAAAGTCCGACACCACGACATTGGGGGAGCGCAGCGCGGTGGCGATGCGGAACGATGTGGTGCTCGCCGCCGCCACCCGGATGCCGTAGGCCTGGGCGGTCTCCAGCTCCACCTCGACCCGGGTGCCGCTGCCCGTGGCCTCGACCTCGGTTCCGTCGGCATCCGTAACTGCCAGCGTCACCAGGCCTTCGACGATCTCGAAGGTGAGCACCTGTCCTCCGGCGGCGGCGAACTGAAACACCTCGTCGTCCCCGGGGGAGGCGTTGCCGGCGATCTCGCCGGTGAAGACCCCCTCGGCAAACGCCATGGTGCGGGGCTGATTGCAGTCCCGGGCCAGCGAGGCGAAGGTCTCCTCATCGGGATCCCCGGAAGGGACCCGGCGCAACTCCGCCTGGTAGTAGGCGACCGCATCGGCGGTGATCGGTCCGTAGTTCCCGTCCACCGACACCAGGGCGCCGGGTGTCGGCTCCTCGTGACCGGTACACACCAGATAGAACTGCAGCGCCTCGACGTAGGCACCATTGCTCCCCTGGACGATGAACGGGGTCGAGTTCGGGATCAGGGTGATCCGCCCCCCGGTGGTGGTCGTAGTCGTGGTCTCGGTAAGGGTGGTCGAAGTGGTGGTGGTCGGCAGGCCGGAGGAGCCGCACGCCGAGGTCAGGACGGCGAGCAGGCCGGCGGCGGCGAGGGCGGCCTTCATGGACTCACTTTACGGGCGTTGGGGGCCTGGGCGCGATCCTCCCAGGGCCTGGGGTTGACCGGAGTGGAGTGCCCGGCAATCCTGGCGGAGACCAG
Organism: uncultured Acidimicrobiia bacterium; assembly: GCA_964440905.1. Classification (GTDB taxonomy): domain Bacteria; phylum Actinomycetota; class Acidimicrobiia; order Spongiisociales; family UBA11373; genus UBA11373. Next base: position 9,532 of record CAYTTU010000066.1, read on the forward strand.
GAGGCCCGAAGATGAGAGAAGCGGCAATCGTGTCGGCGGCGCGCACCCCGATCGGGCGCGCCTACCGGGGTGCTTTCAACGATCTCGAGGGTCCGAGCCTCGCCGCCCACGCCATCCGCGCCGCCCTGGAGCGCGCCGGGGTCGAACCCAGCGAGCCCGATGACGTGATCATGGGCAACGCCCTCACCCAGGGCTCCACCGGATTCAACGTCGCCCGGCAGTCGGCCCTCGCCGCCGGGCTCCCCGACACGGTCAGCGGCATGACGGTCGACCGGCAATGCTCTTCGGGGATGATGGCCATCGCCATCGCCGCCAAGCAGGTGGTTCACGACGCCATGCCCGTGGTGGTCGCCGGTGGGCTGGAGTCGATCTCGCTGGTGCAGAACCAGAACATGAACCAGTTCCGGGCGATCGACCCGGCCCTGCTCGCGTTGCAACCCCACATGTACATGCCGATGCTCCACACCGCCGAGGTGGTGGCGGAGCGCTATGGCGTGAGCCGCGACGCCCAGGACTCCTACGCCCTGCAGAGCCAGCAACGCACCGCAGCGGCCCAGGAGGCCGGTCGGTTTGCCGACGAGATCGTTCCGGTCACCGCAGCCAAGATGGTCAAGGACAAGGACACCGGAACCGAGTCGCATCAAACGGTGACCCTGGACCATGACGAGGGCAATCGCCCCGACACCACCGCCGCGGGACTGGCGGCACTCCCTCCGGTGCTCGGTGGGACCATCACCGCCGGCAATGCCAGCCAACTTTCCGACGGCGCCGCGGCGGTCGTTGTCATGGATGCGGAATTGGCGGCCAAACGCGGACTGGCCCCGCTCGGCTGGTACCGGGGGATGGCGGTGGCGGGATGCTCGCCGGACGAGATGGGGATCGGCCCGGTGTTCGCCGTTCCCAAGCTCCTGGAGCGAACCGGCCTGAAGGTGTCCGACGTCGGACTCTGGGAGCTCAACGAGGCCTTTGCTGTGCAGGTGATCTACTGCCGGGACCGCCTCGGGATCCCCGACGAGTTGCTCAATGTCGACGGCGGCGCCATCTCCATCGGCCACCCCTACGGGATGAGCGGTGCCCGGATGGTGATGCACGCCCTGATCGAGGGCAAACGTCGCGGCGCCAGATACGTGGTGGCCACGATGTGCATCGGCGGCGGCATGGGAGCGGCAGGGCTGTTCGAGGTGGCTTAGGGCGGCCGGCCTCCGGCCGTCCGCTGTCACCCGTCACCCGTCCCCGGCTGGCCACGCGGACGGGTGACGGACGACGGACGACTCCTTAGGCCGAACGGCCCGAGCCGAACCCGCCGCTTGGCCCTGCCCGGGGATGCACCAGCCGCATACGGTGCATGGGATGCACCAGATGCAACAGCCGCAGGCGACCCGGGGGGTCTACCTCACCGCCAAAGACCTCCAGGAGCTGATCCGGGTCGACAAGTCGACCATCTACCGGATGGCGGAGGACGGGCGGCTTCCCGCAGTCAAGGTCGGGCGCCAGTGGCGCTTCCCCGAGGATGCGGTGATGGGCTGGCTGGGAGTCGACACCTCTCCCGGGACCATGCGGGTCGAGCACAACCTGCGCGACCTGGTGCCGCCCGGGGTGGTCGCCGCGGCCGCCGATCTCGCCGCCGCCGCCATGGGGGTGATGGTCGTCATCACCGACATGGACGGCCGCCCGCTCAACCCGGTGGCCAACCCCTGCGGGCTGTTCGCTTCGGTCGCCGCCGACCCTGCGGTGCTCCCCAAGTGCATCGCCACATGGAAGGAGTACGGCTCGGCCCCCGACCTGGTGCCCCGCTTTGGACCGAGCGAGTTCGGATTCCTCTGCGCCCGGGCCTTCATCCGCCGTGACACCCGGTTGCTCGGCATGGTGATCGCTGGGGGAGTGGCTCCCGACGAATGGCCCCCGGCTCCCTCGACGCTGCGCTCCATCGCCGCTCGGCTCGGGGTGGCCCCCGAGGTGGTCAGCGACCACGCCGGCGAGGTGTTCCACCTTCCGCACTCCGAGCAGGCCCGGCTCCTCGGGCTGTTGCCGCGGGTTGCGGTGCTGGTTTCCCAGATCGCCGACGAGGCGGGAGCCCTCACCGGGAAGCTCTCCGCCATCGCCGAGCTTGCAGACCGAAGGAGTCAACCGTGAAGAAGCTCGTAGTGCTCGGTGCCGGGCTGGCCGGGACGATGGCGGTCAACCGCCTGCGGCCCCACCTCGATCCCGCCGAGTGGGACATCACCATCGTGGACCAGGACGACACCCACATCTATCAACCCGGCCTGCTGTTCATCCCGTTTGGGATGTACCGGCCCGCCGACGTGGTGCGCCCGCGGCGCGACTTCATCCCCGCCGGGGTGCGCCTGATCGTGGCGCCTATCGAGTTGGTGGATCCCGCCCGACAGCGAGTGACGCTGAGCGGGGGGCATGAGCTGGAGTACGACTATCTCATCATCGCCACCGGCACCGCGCCGCGGCCCGACCAGACCACCGGGCTGCTCGGGGATGCCTGGCGGGACAGCGTGCACGACTTCTACACGCTGGAGGGGGCAGCCGCGCTGGCCCGTCGGCTCGAGGGATTCAACGGCGGCCGGATCGTGGTGGACGTGATGGAACTCCCCTTCAAGTGCCCGGTGGCGCCGCTGGAGTTCGCATTTCTGATGGACTGGTGGCTGCAGGAGCGGGGCTTGCGGGATCGGTCCGAGGTGATCTACGCCACGCCACTCTCGGGGGCGTTCACCAAGCCGGTGTCGTCGCGCCGCCTCGGGCACCTGCTCGAGGACAAGAAGATCGGGCTGGAAACCGACTTCTACACCGAGCGCGTGGATGCCGACCGCGGGGCAGTCGTGTCCTACGACGGCCGCGAAGTCGCCTACGACCTGCTGGTCACCATCCCGGTGAACATGGGCGCCGACTTCGTGGGCCGCTCCGGGCTGGGGGACGAGCTCAATCACATCCCGGTGGACCGCGCCACCTTCGCCACCGAGGCCTATCCCAACGTGTTCGCCCTCGGCGACGCCGCCGAACTGGGCACCTCCAAGGCAGGATCGGTGGCGCACTTCGCCTCAGAGGTGTTCACCGCCAACTTCTTGCGGGGCATTCGGGGCCTGGCGCCGCTGGAGACATTCGACGGGCACGCCAACTGCTTCATCGAGTCCGGTTTCGGCAAGGCGATGCTGATCGATTTCAACTACACCACCGAGCCGCTGCCCGGGAAGTTCCCCCTGCCCGGGATCGGTCCGTTCACCTTGCTCGAAGAGACCGAGATGAACCACTGGGGAAAGTTGATGTTCCGCTGGACCTACTGGAACATCCTGCTGCGCGGCAAGGACCTGCCACTGCCCAGCCGAATGCTTCTCGCCGGAAAGGAGTCGGCGTGACAACGCTCATCCAACCGAGCATGGCGGACCTGGTCGGCCGGGTCGAGGATCTGGCGACACGGGTGGAGAAGCTGATCCAGTGCACCGAGAACGATCGCCGGACGCGTCAGGCCTGGGCCGACTTCTCCGCCGATCTGACCCCGGTTGCCAGCCGGGCGGTGGAACGCACCATCGACCGCCTCGATGGAACCGTCATCGACACCGACGCCGTGATCGAATTGCTCATCCGGCTCGCCGAGGCCGCTCCACAACTGGAGCGCTCCGTCGGCACCCTGGTCTCGGTGGGGGAGCTGGCCGGTGAGGTCGGCGAGGTGGGCGGCGCGGTTTTCGAATCGGCGATCACCCGGCTCGACGAGTTGGGTCGCCGCGGCTACTTCACCTTCTTCGCCGGGCTGCTCGAAGTGCTCGATCGGATCGTCACCTCTTTCGACGAGGAGGATCTCCGCCAGCTGGGCAACAACGTCGTCCTGATCCTGGAGACGGTCAAGCAGATGACCCAGCCCGAGATCATGCTGCTGCTGCAGCGCACCGCCCGCATCGCCCGGGAGGACGACGAGCCCGCAACCGTCTCACTGTTCCGCCTGCTACGCGAGATGCGCGACCCGGAGGTGAAGCTCGGCCTGCACCGAGCGATGGGCCTCCTGCGCGGACTTGGCAGCGGACCGGATTCCATCGCAACCACAGGAGAGGAGAAACGATGACGACGACACAGATCGGGGGTCGCGAGGTCCACATCGACGAGGAAGGCTTTATGACCGACCCCGCCGAATGGACCGAAGAGCTGGCTCCCGCCCTGGCCAAGCAGGTGGGGATCGACGAGCTGACCCCGGACCATTGGGTGGTGGTCCGGTTCCTACGCGCCGACTTCGCCGCAGAGGGTGAGACCGCCACATTGCGCCGGATCAACACCCAGGCGGGGATTCCCACCAAGCGGCTGTTCGAGCTCTTTCCGCAAAAGCCGGGCAAGAAGATGTCCTATGTGGCCGGGCTGCCCATGCCCAAGGGCTGCATCTGAGAGGAGACAACGATGACGACCGAGACCGGGACGCGGGTCCCCGCATTCATGGAGAAGGAGACGGATCGCAAAATCTGCTTCATCTGTTCCAAAGGCAATCTCGACATGGCATACCCGGCGCTGATCATGGCGAACGGTGCGGTCGGTGAGGGGATCGAAACCCACATCTTCTTCACCTTCTGGGGCATGGACATGATCAATCGCAAGACGATGCACGAGCTCAAGTTCACGTTGCTGGGCAACACCGCGATGCATCCGCCGGGACGCTTCGGGATGTCGATGCCCCAGGGCCTGGGCGGGCTTCCCGGGATGACCGCCATGGCCACCCGGATGCTGAAGAAGCAGATCGCCGCCCAGGGAGTTCCCGAGGTCCCTGAGTTCCTCGACATGCTGGTGGAGAGCGGTGCCAAGCTCTGGGCGTGCAAGATGTCCGTGGACATGATGGGCCTCACCAAGGATGACCTGCACGAAGGGGTGTCGGACATCATCAACGTGGCCGAGTTCCTGGAGGTCTCCGACGGCGCCCAGGTGGTGTTCGTCTGAACGGCCCTGCCTCCTGAGGACCACCGGGGCCGCCTACCAGGCGGCCCCGGTCGCGTCCCGGTGAGGATTAGGCTCGGCGCCGAACCGATTCGAGGGGGATCGCCATGCGCCGGGTCACCGGTTTTGTCGGACTGCTGTTGTTGGTCGGCGCCTGTGGCGGCGACTCGGCCACCACCACCACCACCGTGGCGGGGACCACCACGACCGCCGCCGCCACCACCACGACGACGGTGGCGGGCACCACCACGGTCGACGAGGTGGCGGCACGGGTAGCGGCGGCCGCCGCGCTGGCCGGCGACTACACCGGGGAGTGGCACAATCTCACCTTCGGGTCCACCGGCGGTATCGCCGCCGGTTTCACCGTCGACGAGGCAGGGGCCACGGCGAGCCTCACCCTCGACCTGGGCGGGAACGTGTTCGGTGCGGCCGATCCCGACCCATTCACGATCGACTTCGACCTCACCGCAGGGGAACCGTACGCCGGGACCAGCGACCTTCTCGGTGACTACACCGTCGCGGTGCAACCCGATGGGCACGTGGTGATCACCGCGCCCCAGGTCCCCGGTCTGGGACTCGAGGCGATCTTCGAGGCCGACATCGTCGACGGTGCCGTGGTCGGCACCTACGACATCCCCGGTCTCGCCAACGGAGAGTTCACCGCCACCAGGGGTTGAACTCCGCGCTCCGCGTCCCGAAATACCCACAATTCGCGCCCTCCGTGGTTAGCGTTCCCTCGAATCACAGGCGTGTGATTCGGAGGGCGAAGAGATGTACGAACTCGCCGACTGGGGTCGCCCGGCACCCGCCGAGTGGAACGAACCACGGGAGCGTCTCGATCTGCGCCTGCCGCCCCCCCTGGTCCGGGTGTTGCGGGCGCGCGCCAGGTCGGAGAACGTCAACGTCAGCATCGTGGTGGAACGCATGTTGCGCGAGGCGATGCACCTCGTCCCCGCCGGCCGGGGGTATCCCGACTAGCGGGTGCGCGACCTATTGGCGCACCCCCTAACGGAGGGTGTCCAGGCCGCGACTGAACCCGGCGAGCATCTGGTCGAACTCGTCGTCGGTGAGCACCAACGGCGGCGAAATCTGGAGGGCGTCACCGCCGATCGCCCGGCTGATCACCCCGGCCGATCGCACCGCCTTGTAGGCCTTCACCGGTAGGTCGGGATCGGCGGCCAACCGCTCCGGATTCAGCACCAGCGCCCCGAGGAATCCCACCCCGGAGCGGTGTCCGCCGACCAGCGGATGGTCCATCATCGAGTCCAGGCCCTCCACCAGCTTCGACTCCCAATGCAGCGCTCGGGCGGCGAGACCGTCGCGCTCCATCAGATCGAGGTTGGCCAGGGCGGCCGCCGCCACGGTGGGGTGGCCGCTGTAGGTGTAGCCGTGGCGGAACAGCGGAGCCCCCTCGGCATAGAACGGCTCCCACACCCGGGGGGCGGCGATCACGCCACCGGCGGGTAGATAACCCGAGGTGACGCCCTTGGCGAAGGTGATGAGGTCGGGCTGCAGCGAGAAGCGATTGGAGGCGAACCAGTCGCCGGTGCGGCAGAACCCGGTGATCACCTCGTCGGCGATGAACAGGGCACCGGCATCGGCCATCATCGCCCGGGTCTCTTTGAGGTAACCCTCCGGGGCGGGGCGGACCCCGCCGGCGCCGATCACAGGTTCGCAGAAGAATCCCGCCACCCGCCGCGCCCCTACCCGGTCCACGGCGTCTCCCAATGCCTCCGCCGAATCCCACGGCACCAGCACCACCTCGGGAACCAGTGGTCCCACCCCGTCGGCATTGCCGGTGATCCCCGCCAATGAGGTGCCGTAGCCGTGCATCCCGTGATAGGCCCACGACCGGGTGATCAGGACGGTGCGCTCCGGCTCGCCGGTCAGCTGGAAGTAGCGGCGGGCGATCTTGGCGGCGGTGTCCACCGAGTCGGATCCCCCGCTGGTGAGAAAGACCTTGCTGCGCGGGTCGGGCGACATGGCGGCCACCCGCTCCGCCAGGGCAAGGGCCGGAGGGTTGGCGAAGTCGCCGAACGTGTGATACGCCTCGAGGACTTCTGCCTGGCGCCGCATCGCCTCGATGATTTCGGTGCGACCGTGCCCCACCTGGCAGTACCACAGGCTGGCGGTGGCATCGAGGTACTGCTTCCCGGTGTCGTCCCATACCCAGGAGCCCTCGCCCCGGGTGATCACCAGTTCGGCGCCGACGACTGCGCCCATGCTTGCAAAGGGGTGCCAGAGGGAGGTCATGGGGCAGGAGGTTACCGGGAGCGATGGGCGAGGGCGATGGCCGACCGCGCTCAACCTGATCGTGGGGGAGAAAGCACGAAGTCGACCCGGACGGACGCCATGGGCGCGGCCGCATCGAGCCTCGCTTCCACGCTGTAGCTGTCCAGTTCGACCGGAATGCCGCAGTTGCGCAGCGCCTCCGCTCCCTCGGCGGCACCGGCGGCCACCCCGGCGATCAGCGCCCTCAGGGTCTCCTCCATGTCGTGCACCTCCTGCCCGTTCGGAGGAGACTGCGCCACGGGTGTCTCCTCACCGTCCCACCCCGTAACCGCTGTGGACGCGGCCGCGCGCTCACTACCGGCCCAGGTGTGGCCGATTTGCTGCCAGGAGCAGGCAATCGGGTGTTCACCCGGGGCAGAAGTGAGCGCGAGGTGGTCCCGCGCCTTTGCTCATCGCTCATCGCCCATTGCCCTCTGAGCTTCTGGCCGAGAGCTGACAGCTGACAGCTCAGAGCTTCTTCTCACACGTCGTGCGGCAGGCTGCCCCGGTCGGCGCGCAGGTAACCGTACGGGGTGACGGCGAGGAAGTTGGAGGCGCGCGATGTGTAGACGTCGGCGTAGCGCTCCACCTGACGGGCGAACAGGCTCTTGTCGTTCCCGGAGCGCATCAGCGGTCCCCAGGCCTGATTGCGCAGCCGGCCCGACTCGATCGCCAGCGGGGTGATCTGCTCGTCGGTGGCCGCCAGGGCGGTGCGGAGCTCTTCGATGAGCTGCTCCGCCTCGGCCGGGGGGGTATCGGCGGGGGCGTAACCCGCATGAGCGCGCTGGCGGGCAAGGCGGTTCCAGGCGATCTGGTGTTCCAGCTCGCCCTTCTGCTCCATGAGTCGGCGTAGCTGCTCTTCCTTGGGGCGGAACGCCTCCGTCGCGGTGATCTCGGTCTCCAGCTCGCGCAGAACCAGGGCAGTGCGCCACCTGAGCAACGCCTTACTCACCGACACGTCGGAGTAGAGATGATCGCCGACATAGAGGATCTCGTCGCCGGAGACACCAAAATGGTGCTCGAGCAGCTGGGCGGAGCCTCCGACGTACACCGAGCCGCTGTCGAGCGGCCCGAGGTGGGGCCGCATCAACCCCAGTCCCTCCTCCACCACCCGGTAAAGCGGTCGGCGTGCGGTGAAGAACTCCGGTTTCGCCGCCGAGACGATGACCGCGTCGAACAGGTCACGCCAGGTTTGTTCGGCGGGGAGGTGGCGGTCGAAGGCGATCCGCATCATCCGATCCGTGTACTCCCACTCGGCGTTGGTGATCAGAACCACCTTCTTGCCGGCGTGGCGCTGGTCGAGCAGGGTCAGGGGCATCTCCGGATCGGCCACCACGAACCGTTTCGGGTCGGCGACGATCTCCTCCTTGAGCCGTCCCTCCATGTGGGCCTCATCCAGCGAAGTGCGCACGATGTCGTAGAGCTCGGCGTACCCCCGCACCCCCGGAATGGCCCCGGCGTCGTAGCGGTCGACGAGTAGCGCGTACAGCGCCGCTTCGGACAGCGAGAACAGCGTGTTGAGGAACACCCAGCGCGGCTCGGACAGATCCACCGTTACCCCGTGATAGGTGGTGCGGAGCCGGTCGAATTCGAGGAACTCGGTCCCGTGAGCCGCCCGGATCACATACCCGAACCGGGTCGGCTTGACGAGGTTGCCCTGCTCGAGGTCGATGGTGAGGCCACGGATCACCGAGTGGGGATCGAAGACCAGATCGTCCACCGGCCACCCCCGATCGGCCAGACGCGCTCGGGCATGCCCAAAGGCCCGGGACTCCCACTCGTCCACCCGGTAGTGGATGAGGGTGTAGTCCATGTCGTAACCGATCGCCTTTATCGAGCGCAGGTTGAGCGTGCGGTTCCCGTAGATACGTCGTTCGGGTGGTGGCGACGCGGAGGAGGGCATGACCCGAGCCTAGGGCGATACGGTCAGGTCTCGGTCTCCGTGGCCTCGCCGCGGGAGGGGAACTGAGGCACGTCGGGCGACGCCGCGGGGCGCGGAATCGCGTCGGCGGCGTCGTTCACCCAGATGGTGCGTTGCGGGAAGGGGAAGGCGATCCCGGCGCGCTCGAAGGCCGGCTTGAGGCGCTTACGCACCTCGCGTGCCGTCGCCCACTGCTCTCCAGGCTCCACCTTCAACACCGCCCGGATCGTGATCGCCGAGTCCCCGAACGACTCAACTCCCCAGATCTCGGGCTCCTCGAGGACCGTCGCCTCGGTGAGGGCATCGCGCCACACCGAGTCGAGCACCTCCTTGATCACCGCCGCCGCGTTGTCCAGATCGACGCTGTAGGGCACTCCGACGTCCATCACTGCCCGGGCCCACTGTTGACTCTTGTTGCCGACCCGTCGTACCGCTCCGTTGGGGACATGCCACACGGTTCCATGGACGTCGCGCAACCGGGTGGTGCGCAGGTTTACCGCTTCGACCACCCCGGTGGCTTCACCCAGATCGACGACGTCGCCGACGCCGTACTGGTCCTCGACCAGCATGAACGCTCCCGCCAGAAAGTCACGCACCATGGTCTGGGCGCCGAAGCCGAGCGCCACACCGACGATTCCGGCTCCGGCTACGAGAGGTCCGAGGCTCACGCCGAACTCGCCGAGCGAGATGATCACTGCCATGGCGTACAGCGCCACCGAAGACAGCGATCGCAGCACCGCCCCGAGCGACTCGGCGCGCTGCTTCGAGCGCTCTGCCTGCACCTGTACCAGCGCCGCCTTGTCCCGGGCCCGTGCCCGCAGCCCGGCGATGCGTCCGTGAGCCGCCTTCACATCCTGTTGTGCGGTGAGGCGCTTCACCAGACGGCGGATGGCGCGGCGCGCCAGATGGTTGATGAGGAACGCCACGGCGAAGACCACGATCACCTTGGCCGGCCGGGCGACGAACCAGTCGGCAAAGTCGGCAAGCGTCTCGTTGCCGGTGAGGTCGAATATCCAGCGGCACACGAGGGTGGGGGAGTCGCCGCACACGGCGGTCACCTCGGACTGGAAGTAGTTCAACCATCGCTCCGGGTCGTCTTGCGTGCGACCCTAGTCACGGCTGGGGTCGTCGGTCGCTCGGTGCCATGACAGAGACTGACGACTGACGGTCACCGCACCAGGAATCCGGGCAGCGGATCGTCCTCCTCGAGAACGAACACCGACTGCCCGGTGTGATGCGCCCGGCCCGCCACCTCGACGATCACCGCGGGCCGTCCGCCCACGGTCGTCGCGGAGATTGCGGTGCCGGTGAAGGTGGACCCGACCACCGAGGCAAAGGTGCGCTCCACGCCCAAAGGGGTGAGGCCGGCGGCATGCTGAATGGCGATGCGGGCGGTCACTCCCGAACCCGTGGGGGAGCGATCCACCTGGCGATCGGCGAACACGCAAAGGTTGGTGGAGGTGTGCTCCGCCACCGAGTCGTCGCCGTCGGTGAGGATCGTGCCGTACAGGAAAGCCAGGTCGGGGTCGTCGGGATGCGACAGGGGGAGCGTGGCGGCGACGGCCCGAGTGGTTGCCCAGGCGGCATCGACCAGTTCCGCCACCGGACTGCCGGTGAGGCGCAGCCCGTATTCGGCGGCCGGGGCAAACGCATAGAAGGCGCCGCCGTAAGCGATGTCGAGCGTGATGGTGCCGTAGCCGGGCACGGCGACCGGTACTTGATGGTGGGCAACAAACGCTGGGACACTGGTGAACGCCACGCGGCCCACCTTGCCGTCGGCGATCGCGACGATCACCTGCACCGGTCCAGCTGGCACCTGCAGGGTGAACCGGGTCTCCGGTTCCTGCATCGGCACCATCCCGGACTCGACCGCCCAGCGGCCGACCGCGATGGTGGCGTGACCGCACATCGTCGAGTACCCCGCGTTGTGCATGAACAGCACCGCCAAGTCGGCGCCGGGAAGGTCGGGGGCGACCGGGATGACGCCGTACATGTCGGCATGTCCCCGAGGCTCGAACATCAGCAGCCGGCGCAGGTGGTCGAGATTGGTGGCGACGTGGCGGCGCTTGGCGAGAATGGTCGGCCCGGGGATCTCGGGGTATCCGGAGGTGACGATGCGCACCGGCTCGCCCCCGGTGTGCATGTCGACGGTGGTGAGGCGAACCATGGGCGGAGGCTACCGGCGGTGGTGCGGGCACCCGGGGCTAGCCTGCCAGCCGAGCACGGAGGGCCGCCCATGGTCAGCAAGATCATCATCGACACCGACCCGGGACAGGACGACGCGGTAGCCATACTCCTCGCCCTCGCCTCTCCGGCAGATCTCGAGGTGCTGGCTATCACCGCGGTCGCCGGCAACGTCCCGCTGCCGCTGACCACGGTCAACTCGCTGAAGATGGTCGAGCTGGCCGGGCGCCCCGAGGTCCCGGTGTACGCGGGTTGCGACCGCCCGATGGTCCGGCCGCTCATAACCGCCGAGTACGTACACGGCAAGAGCGGGCTCGACGGGGCCGATCTTCCCGACCCGGTGACCGCGCTTGCACCGGGTCACGCGGTGGATCGCATCATCGAACTGGTGATGGAAAACGAACCGGGCACGGTGACGATTTGCCCGCTCGGTCCACTCACCAATGTCGGCACCGCCCTGGCCCGGGCCCCCGAGATCGCGCCCCGCCTCGCCGGGATCGTGCTGATGGGCGGCGGGTTCTTCGAAGGGGGCAACACCACCCCCACCGCGGAGTTCAACATCTACGTCGATCCGCAGGCCGCCGACATCGTGTTCCGCTCCGGGGTGCCGATCACGGTGATGTCGCTGGACGTCACCCACCGCGCCCTGATGCTGCCGCGTCACCTCGAGCGGTTCGCCGCCATGGGCACCCGGCTGGGAACCGCGGTCCACGGACTGCTCACCTTCTACGAGCGCTACGACGTGGAGAAGTACGGGATGGAGGGAGGGCCGCTGCATGATCCGTGTGTGATCGCCTACCTGCTCCGACCCGGGCTGTTCGGTGGTCGCAACGTGAACGTGGAGATCGAGGTGCAGTCGGAGCTGACGATGGGGATGACGGTGGTGGACTGGTGGGGGATGACCGATCGTCCCCGCAATGCCCGCTGGATGCGGACCATCGATTCCGACGGTTTCTTCGACCTGCTGGTGGAACACCTCGGCCGCCTCTAACGAATCCGGCGCCCGGCCCCCGAGAGCCCGGCAACCAGCATGACCAATGCTGCACCGGAGGCGGCCGCCGACGTCATCCCGTTGGCCGCCAACCCGTTCCACGAATACAGCGCCGGGCCGGTGGCGTCACCGAGTGACCGCCCGATACCGACGGCGACCATCAGCCAGGCCAGATACCGGCCGCGGGCACCCGGGGCGGCTTCGGTCGCCAGGGGCAGGGTGGCCACGATGGTGATCTCAAATGCGATGAAGGTGACGGCGAGCACGGCCAGCCCGGCGGCCAGGGATTCAGCCGTCGCCGCCAACCCGACGTAGCCCGCAGCGGACGTTGCCAGTCCCGCCATCACCATGCGGCGCGGCCCGAGCCGGTCGGCGAACACCAGCACGGCGCCCTCCCCTCCGAGCTCGGCGACCGCGATCGCCACCGCCGCCAGCCCGAGTCCGGCGAGGGTGAGTGCGAACTCGTCCTCCAACCACGCTCCGAACACGACGAAGGTGTTCTCCGCGGCGTAGGAGAAGAGCAGCCCGGTGGCGAGCAGCGCCAACATCGGCCGATCGGGTCGCAGCGGCGGCACCACGACACTGCCTGCGGCGTGATCCGCTTCGAGGACCCGTGGTGCGGTGGCGGCGGCGACCACGAACAGCGCAGAGAACACCCAGAAGGGGGCGCGCCAACCCCACTGCGAGATCATCCATCCTGCGGCTGGGGCGCCGACCAGCATGCCGCCGGCCCACGTCAGCTCGAGAATCGAGAGGTAGCGGGCGCGGCGCTGATAGGGAGCGCGGTCGGCCACATACGCCTGGGCGGCGGCATCGAACGACGGCTTGCCGACGCCCAGCAGCACGAACCCCACCACGGCCCCGGCCACGACACCGGTGGCGGCAGTGATTGCCGCCCCGGCGGCCATCAGCGACAGTCCGAAGACCACTAGACGCAGGCGCCGCTCGCCTCGCCCCACCGTCCCCACCACCAGCGGGGTGGCAACGAAGGCCATCGAACGGGCGGAGAGCAGCAATCCCGTCTGCTCCAGCGAGATGCCCAGCCCGCGGGAGATCGCCGGCAGAAACGGGAACACGAAGCGGTGAGTGGTGTTTACCGCCAGTCGTGTTGCGGTGAGGAAGGCGATGCCTCCCCGCAGGCTCACCCCGGTCCGCCACCCAGCGCCACGGGCGCCACCATCCAGCGCAACACCGCTCCACCGGGTTCGGGAGTCCCCTCGAGGCACACCGCAGCCGCAGTGACGAGATGGATCGCCCCTCCCCCGATCATCGTGGCGGCGGCCCCCGACCAGAACGGTTCGTGCCCGAAGGCGGCCACCGGATCCGCGGCGGTGGCGCCGAGCAGCTCGAACAGGTCTCCGATCGATCCCCCGTAGAGACGCTCGTCGGTCTCGATGGGGGCACTCCAGCCGGCGGCGGCGGCGACCATCTCGGCGGTTCGTCGGGCGCGGCGCGCCGGCGAGGAGAACACGCGGACCGGGGCGGGCAGTGCGGTGGCGAGGAAGGCGCCCACGAGCACGGCGTCGGTCTCACCGCGTTCGGCGAGGTCGCGATCGATGTCTGCGACCCCGGGCGGGCGCTCCGCCTTGGCGTGGCGGATGAGGAGATACGTGGCCATGGGGGGAGGCTAGGGCGGGGACGCCCCGTCCCGGCCGCTACCTTGGCGGTCGCGTGACCCCCATCCTCTCCTCGCGGATCAGCGCCATTGCCGACTCGGCGACGATGGCCATCGCCGGGCGGGCCGCCGCCTTGCGTGCTGCCGGACGGCCCGTCATCGGCTACGGCGTCGGCGAACCCGACTTTCCCACCCCGCAACACATCGTCGAGGCGGCGCAGCGCGCCGCCGCCGATCCCCGGGCCCACCACTACTCGTCACCGGCGGGTCTGACCGAGTTGCGCGCCGCCGTGGTCGCCAAGACCCGCCGCGACTCGGGATGGGAGGCCGACCCCTCGCAGGTGACGATCACGGTCGGGGCCAAAGGGGCGGTGTATGCCGCCTGCACCGTGCTGCTCGATCCCGGCGACGAGGTGCTGCTCCCTGCTCCCTACTGGGTGTCCTATCCGGCCATAGTCACCCTTGCGGGAGCCACGGCACGGGTGGTCCCGTCTCGATTCGAGGACGGGTACCGGGTGACTGTCGACGACCTGGAGCGCGGGCGCACCGCGCGCACCAAGATGCTCATCTTCTGCAATCCGGGCAATCCCAGCGGTGCGGTGTATCCCGCCGCCGAGGTGGCGGCGATCGGGGAGTGGGCGGCGCATTACGGGATCTGGGTGTTGTCCGACGAGATCTACGAGCACTTCACCTACGGCGGGGCGCGTTTCACGTCGCTCCCGGTAGCAGCTCCGGCGGCGATGGAGCGGGGTGTCGTGGTGAACAGCGTGGCCAAGACCTATGCGATGACGGGGTGGCGGGTGGGCTGGATGATCGGCCCGCCCGAGGTTGCGACCGCCGTGGCCCGGCTGCAGTCGCACTCTGTGTCCAACGTCGCCAACGTTTCGCAGCTGGCGGCGCTGGCGGCGCTGCAAGGCCCGATGGACTCGGTACACGAAATGCGAGCGGTGTTCGAGCGCCGTCGCAACGTGATGCTCGACCTGCTGCGCCGCATCCCCGGTGTCGAGGTGCTCGAGCCGGAAGGAGCGCTGTACGTCTTTCCCCGGGTCGATCCCGCCGCGGCGCTGCCGGGCCGCGGCGCCGAAACCACCTGGGCGCTGGCGGAGGCGTTGCTCGAGGAGGCGGAGATCGCCGTGGTGCCCGGAGAGGGCTTCGGTGTTCCCGGGTCGCTGCGACTGTCGTTCGCCCTCGACGATGCCGACCTGGTCGCCGGCCTGGAGCGCTGGCGCCGCCTGGCCGGCTAGCCGGCGGCGAGCATCTCCAGGGCGCGACGGTAACCGGCGACGCCGAGACCGCTGATGCTGCTGCGACAGGCAGGAGCCACCACTGAGTGCGCCCGCCACGGTTCGCGCCGGGTGACCTCGGAGATGTGCACCTCGATGGCCGGCAGCCCGGTCGCCTCGATGGCGTCGTGGAGCGCAAAGGAGTAGTGCGACAGGGCCCCGGGATTTATCACGACACCGTCGCATGCGCCGATGGCGTCATGAAGCCGATCGATGATCGCCCCTTCGTGGTTCGACTGGAACGTGGTCACCTCGCATCCGAGCTCCGCCCCCCAGCGGCGGCACATGTCATCGAGTTCTCCCAATGTGGTGGTGCCGTACACCTCGGGGCGGCGCGCCCCGAGGAGGTTTAGGTTGGGACCGTTGATCACCAGGAGCCGCATCGGGCCAGGCTAACTCCCTGGTTCTTGCTGCTTGGCTGTCAGCTGTCAGCTGACAGCGCGGCGTCGTGCACCGGGGCCAGAGTGTCGGCCAGCTCCAGGCAGGCGGGGTCGAGTGAACCGGCCACGGTCTCCTCGCCGCTGGCGGCGAACTCGGCGAGCAACGCCGCTATCACCGCAGCGATCCCCGGCGCCGCCGCGGACTGGTCTAGGGCCCCCGTCGCCTCGGGGCGCCACTCGTAGCCGAGGTGGCGATACGCCGGGAGCAGTGGGGCGTTCACCGCGGTGGCGTCGGCGACCACGATCACCCCGCCCACGTGGGCCGCACCGCGCACCAGGCGCTGCCCCACGCCCATCACCTTGTAGGTTCCCTCCAGGTTCACCGACCACTCGCCAGGGCAGTACTCCCCGGGGATCTCACCGACCCTGGCATCGAGCCCGAGTCCCTGCAGCGCCCGGCTCACGATGCCTGCGATGACGGCGAATCGCGGCCGGATCCCGAGGGGCCCGCTGGCGTCGGGGACGGTCCAGGCGAAGGCAACCGTCTCGGGGTGGAACACCGCGGCCCGTCCGCCGGCAAGGCGCTCTACCGGGGCGTATCCGAGTTCCGTCACCGCCCGCACCGCGTCGCGGTATCCCGGGCGGCCGCGGTCCTGGCGGCCGAAGGCGACGGCCCGCTCCGGCACCCAGACCCGTAGCGTGCCGGGGTCTTCCCCGGAGGCCACCCGGGTGAGGACTGCCGCCGAAACTGCGGTGTCCCGCCAGGGCGGATCGAAGCGGTCGCTGACCAGGCGGAGCACCGGCGGAGGCTAGGCGCTCCGGGTTGGGACGCCCGGCGGCGATAATCGACCCCGACGAGTCCGAGGTGACCTGGTGCGCCGATCCATCGCCCTCATAGCCTTCACGATCTTCGTGACGGGGTGCGGCGATGCGCTGGGAGGGGTCGGCGACCTGTCGCATCGCATCGTGTACGGGTCGGCCACCACCAGCTCGACGTCGCTGCCGGCGCCCGACAGCCAGGTGCTCCGCCTCAAGGGGATCACCGACCTGGTGTGGTCGAACGATGGTGTCGGCGCCGACACCGCCGGCTTGGGCCGCGACGAGCTGATCACCACAGTGTGGGTGCGGGGTGATCGCGCCAACCCGTTCGTCCAGGCAAGCCGACGCGAGATCGCCATCGCCCTACCCGGGATCGAGTTCCCCCAGCTGGCGCCGGAGCGGGTCACCCACGTCTCCTCGCAGCTGCTCTACGACCAGCTCACCGGAATCCTCGATGCCTCTACGACAGCGGCGTTCGGGCTGTGGATCGGCGAGCCGTACACCTTGCCTCGCAGCGAGGGGCAGCTGGCGGTGCTGCGGGTGGGGCTGAAGACCGACGCCGATGCCGCCGAGGGCGAGATCCTGTCCTTCATCGTGACCGACGGACGGGAACTCGCCTGGGTCGACGGGCCCTACGTGTATCAACTGTTCTGCCGTACCGGTTTGAGCGAGGCCGCCTGCTTCGAGATGGCCGAGTCGACCATCCCGCTGTCGCTCATCGTCGAGCTTCCCTGACGGAGGGCCATCCGGGTCGCGATACCCTGAACTTGTCCGACTGCGGAGTCCACCTTGTTCCATCAGGGCAATTGGTGGTCCTACATCCAGTACGACGAGGAGCAGGACCGCCCCACCGTCGACCGCGCCCTGCTGCGGCGAGTGCTGGCCTATGCCCGGCCCTACCGGAGGATGCTGGTCGTAGTGGTGGGGACGATCGTGGTGATCACGCTGGTGTCGCTGGTGCCCCCGCTGCTGATGCGCGATCTGCTGGACACCGCGATTCCCGCCGGCGATCTCAGACGCGTGACTCTGCTCGGACTGGGGATGGTGGCGGTGCCCCTCGTCAACGGCGTGATCGGTGTGGCGCAGCGCTGGGCCTCGTCCCGCGCCGGCGAGGGGATGATCTTCGATCTGCGCACCGGGGTGTACGGCCACCTGCAGCGGATGTCGCTCGGGTTCTTCACCGCCACGCGGCCCGGGGAGCTGATGTCCCGCCTCAACAGTGACGTCGTCGGGGCGCAGTCGGCGGTCACCGGGACGGTGATCTCGGTCGCTTCCAACGGGCTGGCCGTGCTGGCCACCGGTGCGGTGATGCTCACCCTGGAGTGGCGGCTCACGCTCGTGGCGGTGGCGATCCTACCGCTCTTCATCTGGCCGAGCCGCCGGGTGGGCAGGGTGCTGCGCCGGGTGACCCGCGACCAGATGCAGGCCAATGCGCGCATGAACAATTCCATGAACGAGACCTTGAACCTCAGCGGGGCGCTGCTGGTCAAGCTGTTCGGGCGGACCGCCGACGAGGACGCCCGCTTCGCCACTCACGCCGGCGCGGTGCGCGACCTCGGGGTGCGCCGGGCCCTGATCGGGCGCTGGTTCTTCATGGCCCTTGGCGTGGTCAGTGCCCTCGGCACCGCCCTGGTGTTCTGGCTCGGTGCGGTCTTGGTGATTCGCGGCGACCTGACAATCGGCACCATCGTCGCGTTGTCCGCCTACCTCGGACAGCTGTACGGCCCACTGGCGGCGCTGTCCAACACCAGGGTCGAGCTGGCCACGTCACTGGTCTCGTTCGAGCGGGTCTTCGAGGTGCTCGATCTGCCCCATGACGTCGCCGACCCGATTGATGCCGTGCACCTGGAGCACGTCGCCGGACGGGTCACCTTCGAGGAGGTGGCCTTCGACTACCGGGCGGCGATCCCGGTGCTGCTGGAGCCGGTTACCCGGATCAGCCGCCGCGGGGTGTTCGACGAGGACTCGGCCCCGCAGCTTCCGGCGGCGGGCCGCAGCCGGGCGATCGAGCAGCTCGACTTCGACGTCGCACCGGGCAGCCTCGTCGCCCTGGTCGGACCCAGTGGGGCCGGCAAGACCACCGTGACCTACCTGATACCCCGGCTCTACGACGCCACCGAGGGCCGGGTGCTGATCGACGGTCACGACGTCCGCACCCTGGCGTTCGAGACCATTGCCCGGACCGTCGGCGTGGTCACCCAGGAGAACTACCTGTTCCACGACACCATCGCCGCCAATCTGCGGTATGCCCGTCCCGATGCCACGACTGCCGAGCTGGAGGCCGCGGCCGAGGCGGCGAACATCGCCGAGTTCATCGAGTCTCTGCCCGAAAAATACGAGGCAATGGTGGGGGAGCGCGGCTACCGGCTCTCCGGTGGCGAGAAGCAGCGGGTGGCGATCGCCCGGGTCATCCTCAAGGACCCCCGGATCCTGGTGCTCGACGAGGCGACCTCGCATCTTGATGCCCGCAGCGAGGCGTTGATCAAGGAGGCATTGGTGCGGGTGATGGCGGGGCGCACCTCGTTCGTGATCGCCCATCGGCTGTCCACGGTTCTGGCGGCCGATCGGATCCTGGTGCTGGACCGCGGGCGGCTCGTCGAGGAGGGAACCCACGACTCGCTGCTCGGCGTCGGCGGACTGTATGCCGAGTTGTTCCGCACCCAGTTCGCCACAGCACCCGACTGAGCGTTGGGTCGGCGGTATCGTGCCGGGATGCTTCGCCTGCGCATCGCAATCGCGGTGGCGCGCCTCGTCTCCCGCATCACCCGGATGTTTGGACGGGGTGGCACCGCCCTCCCCGGGCTGGTGGCGTTGCGTCTCGATCCCGGCCTGATCGGCAAGGCCGTGTCCCGGCTCCCCGAAGGGGTGGTGGCGGTAACCGGAACCAACGGGAAGACGACCACGGCGCGGATGATCGGGGCGATGCTCACCGGGTCGGGGCGCACCGTGGTCGCCAATCGCACCGGCTCCAATCTCGCCCGCGGGGTAGCGGCCGCGCTGGTGGACTCGTGGCGACACGGGGGGCCCGGCGGCGACATTGCGGTGTTCGAGGTCGACGAGGCTGCGGTGCGCCATCTCGGTGAAGCGCTGCGGCCGAGGGTGCTCGTCGTGACCAACCTGGCCCGGGACCAACTCGATCGTTACGGCGAACTGGCCACCACTGCATCCCACGTCGGCGTCGCGGTTGCCGCCGCCGCGGTGGCGGTGCTCGCCGCCGATGACCCCATCGTGGCCGGGCTGGCGTCGGGCCCGGAAGTGACGGTGGCCTGGTTCGGTGCGGTGGCGAATCTGCGCGAGGCACTGCCCGACGACCGGGCCCTCTACGGCGACGATGCCGATACCCAGGTGCGGGTCGACGCCCTGTTGCGGCGCGCCGATCCCAGCGGAGACGGCACCGCCATCGCCGTCACCGTCGATGGCATCGCGGTGGAGGCAGTGCTCCAGGTGCCCGGGGTCTACAACGCCTACAACGCCACCGCGGCGTTGCTGGCGGTGGCGCGTCTCGGTCTCGACCCCGCGGTGGCAGCGCACCATCTCGCCGCCATGCCGCCGGCGTTCGGACGCGGGCAGGTTGTCGAGTACCGCGGGCGCCGGATCAAGGTGCTGCTGGTGAAGAACCCGGCATCGCTCAACCAGGCGATCCGGCTCCTCACCACCGATGCCATCCCCCGAACTGTGCTGCTGGCGATCAATGATCTCCTTGCCGATGGGCGCGACGTGTCGTGGTTGTGGGACGCCGCCGTGGAGTCCCTGGCGACTACGCCGCACCGCTTTCTCGCCGGAGGCACCCGCGCCGCCGACATGGCGCTGCGACTCAAGTACGCCGGTATCGCCGCCCCCGCCGAGCCCGACCTGGAGAGTTCGTTGCAGGCGCTGGTCGAAGCATCGCAGCCGGGGGACACCGTGTACCTGGTGCCGACCTACACCGCCATGCTCGGCTACCTGGATCTCCTACTCCCCGGTCTGAGCCGTCAGGAGGTGTGGACGTGAACGCACCGCTGGTGCTGGCCCACCTCTACCCGAGGCGGATGAACATCTACGGCGACACCGGCAACGTGCTGGCGCTGCGCCGCCGCCTGGAGTGGCGCCGGCTCGAGGCACGGGTGGTGACCATCGACGAAGGCGACCGATTCGATCCGGGGGAGGCCGACATCGTCGTGGCCGGTGGCGGTGAGGATGCTTCGCAGCTGGCCGTGGCCGCCGATCTGGTGGAACGGGGACCGGCGATCCATCGGGCGGTTGCAGCCGGGGTGGTGTTCCTCACCGTGTGCGGCACCTACCAGTTGTTCGGCCGGCGCTTCGTGACGGCTGCAGGTGAGGAGATCCCCGGGATCGGAGTCTTCGGAGCCGAGACCCACGGCGGGGGCACCCGCATGATCGGCAATGTGGTCGTGTCCAGCCCCTGGGGTGATCTGGTCGGATTCGAGAACCACAGTGGGCGCACCCGGCTCGATCCCGATCAGGCGCCGTTGGGCCAGGTGCGACGGGGGCACGGCAACGACGGCGAGTCCGGCGCCGAGGGAGCAATCGTGGGCAACTGCCTCGGCACCTACCTCCACGGCTCGGTGCTCCCCAAGAATCCGGTGCTAGCCGATGATTTGATCCGCCGGGCTTTGCTGCGTCGGGGAAGCGATACCGAACTGACGCCGCTCGACGACAGTGTGGAGCGGAGGGCGGCGGAGACGGCCGCCGGGCGTCCCTGATAGGTGGTTGCGAGGCGGCGTCTTGCGATGAGCGATCGTCGGCGGCTGGCGCCGCCTCCGGCGATGGGCGGCTCATGGCTTATGGCCGACAGCTGACAGTCTTCCTTACGACGCCGGCGGCATCGCGTCGGGCCGATCTACCGCCACGGCGAACTCCTGCCCTTCCGGCGAGGTGCGCAGCAGGTAGAGCGCTTCGATGTTCACCCCGCTGTCGGCGAGGCGGCGCGCCATCTCGGCCAGGGCGCCGGTGTGCGCCGGGATGGCGGTGGTGATCACCGGGCGTTCCTCGAAGCTCATCCCGGCGTCGCGCAGCACGCTGCGGGTGGTGGCGGCCTCGGTGACCACCAGGTGCACGATGCCGCGCGCTCCGGCTCCGAACGCCGCCACCGCCTCCACGTGGATCCCGGCCTCGTCGAGCCGCTCCGCCAGGGCGGCCAGCATCCCCGGGGCGTTGGCCAGGCGGACGGTGAACTCGGTCATGACCTCAGGCTACGCCCGACTCCGCCCGCCGTCAGGCCCTTCCTTGGAGGAACCCGATGAGACGTTCTGCCACCTCGGCCCCGGCCTCCTCCTGGAGGAAGTGGCCCGCTCCGGCGACGACTTCCAACTCCCCGGCGCCGGGGATGTGGGCGGCGAG
>CAYTTU010000067.1:0-6641 GCA_964440905.1 uncultured Acidimicrobiia bacterium
GGCTCGATCGTGAGGTCACCGACCCCGCCGCCGTGAGTCCGCTGCTGGTGCCTGCAGGCGATGGGCTGCTCACCGAACATCCGGTATCGACGCTGGTGAACGACGTGAAGAACAACTACCCGGAGTGCGTGGAGCCGCTGAGATAGTCATGAATCATGAGTCATGAGTCATGAGCCAGAAGCGGCGACCGGCTACTACTCCGGTAATCGGCTTTCGCGCATCGCGCATCGCTCATCGCCAATAGCCAATAGCCGACCGCTACTTGAGCGGTCGTGAATGCTCCCAATCCGCCAGCAGGGTCCGCAGGGCGGTGACGAACGACAGCGGCTGGTCGAGCAGCATGTGATGGTGCGCCTCGGGAATGGTGACCACCGGTGACACTCGCCCCATCAGCTCGTACATGTACTCCGCGGTGTCGGCCGGCACCACGACGGAGTGTTCGCCGCGCAGCACCGCCACCCGGCACCGCACCGCAGCCAGTTGCTCGTTCATCGCCACCAGTGCATAGGTGAACAGGTGAGGGTCGAACTTCCAGGTCCACCCCTGGGGTGTCTGGTGCAGCGAGTTGCGGACGACGTGCTCCAGGATCCACGGCTCGGGGTCCGGCTGCGGCGGGATGAGGTGGAAGTGCTGCAGCGCGATCTCCAGGTCGGGGTAGGTGCCCGGGGCGCGAAACGCCCGCCCCCGGGTGCCCTCCTCGGACTCGGGGTCGGGACGGCGTACCGGAGAGTCGACGATCACCGCACCGGCGAGGCGATCTCCGTGGGTGGCGGCGGTCTGAATCGTCACCAAGCCGCCGAGGGAATGCCCCACCACCACCGGCGGTCCGGGGAACCCGGCGGCATCGGCCACCGCCACCACCTCGTCGGCCCACTGCGGATGGGAGTAGCGGGTGCGGCGTTCACTGTCACCGTGACCGCTGAGGTCGAGGGCGATCACGTGATACGACGGGGAGAACATCGGGGCGATGTGAGCCCACCATTCGGCATGGGCCGCCCCACCGTGCACCAGCACCAGCCCCGGATTGCCCGACTCGCCCCACTCGATGAAGTTGATGGCACAGCCGGCAACTTCCACGGACCGTGCCCGCCGGGGTGCCGCCAGCGATCGCCGGAACCAGGCCGGTGGGCTCACGACGCCGCCAAATGGGCCCAGGCACGGGTGAACGCTTGGGCGAGCACGTCCGGGGTGTAAGGGCCACTCATCTCTGCGGCGGCAACCGGATCGATGCCGTCGGCGTATCGCTCCCGGGCGAGCCGGGCGACGACATGCAGCTCGTCGAGCTGTCCCGTAACGAACCCGGCGTCGACCGTGGCCCCGTGGCCGGGGACCACCACACCGCCGGCCATCGCGAGCAGTGCCTCCACCGTGCCAGGCCACTCCAGCGGGTAGGAGTCGTTGAACGACGGTGGCGCCCCCTGCTCGATGAGATCGCCGGCGAAGAGGACCCCGCGCTCGGGAAGCGAGATCACGATGTCGTTGTCGGTGTGCCCTCTGCCGAGATGACTCATCTCGACCGTCGTTCCCCCGAAGGTGACAGTGGCGGTGGTGGTGAAGGTGAGGGTGGGGGGAGTGATCACCACCGCATCGAGGGTGGCAGCGTGATCGGGCGCCAGTTCCTTCACTTGGGCGCGCATCGCCTCACCCTGGGTGCGCATCGCCGCGGCGCAGCGCTCGTGACCCCACAGGGCTGCCTCGGGGAACACCTGGTTGCCGAAGGTGTGATCCCAGTGGTGGTGGGTGTTGATCACCCAGCGCACCGGCAGCCGGGTGATGCCGCGCAGCGACTCGACCATTTCCGCCGCCTGAACGTGGGAGGCCCGGGTGTCGATGATCACCACCCCGTCGTCGCAGACCACTGCTCCGATGTTGAGGTCGAGCGAACGATGGCGGCGGACAAAGACGCTCGGGGCGATCTCGGTCCAGCGTTCAGACACGGGGTAGAGCGTATCCCGAGCGGGTGAGCGTCTCGCGCCATGTGGGTCTCCCGTCGCCCGTCGCCCGCAGGCGCGGCAGCGAGGGGATCCGGCGGGAGTCGGGCGTCGGGCAGGCGGCGGTCAGCCGCCGGCATACAGTCTCCCCGTGCCCATCCGGAGCATTCCCGTCCTGGCACCGGTCGACGTTCGCGCCGCGATCGGCGGCTACTCGGCCGGAGGGGCCGACCCATCGATTGTGGTCGCACCCGGGGCGGCCTGGCTGGCGATGCACACCCCGGATGGCCCGGCCACGATCCACTTCACCGGCCGGGGTCCGATCATGGCCGAGTCGTGGGGACCGGGAGCGGGATTCGCTTTGGATGTGGCCCCCGGGGTTTGCGGGGCCACCGACGATCCCGCCGGATTCGAGCCGAGACATCCGGTGGTGCGCCGGCTCCTGCAGCGGTTTGCCGGGGTGCGCATCACCCGCAGCGGACGGGTGGTGGAGGCATTGCTGCGCATGGTGATCGGCCAGCGTGTCACCGGCACCGAGGCCCGCAACGGCTACTTCGCGATGTGCCGCGAACTCGGCGGACCCGCCCCTGGGCCGCGTCGCCTCGTTCTGCCGCCGGACCCGGAGAGGCTCGCCGCGCTGGGTTATGCCGCCCTCCATTCGTGGGGCATCGAGCGCAGCCGGGCCGAGACCCTGATCAGAGTGGCCCGGCACGCCGGGCGGCTCGACGAGGCGGCTCACCTGCCCTTGGGCGAGGCCTACACCCGCATCACCGCGGTGCGCGGAGTGGGGGCGTGGACCGCAGGCAAGGTGGGTGCCTGTGCCCTGGGCGATGCCGACGCGGTGCCGGTGGGTGACTTCCACCTGCCCAGCACCGTGGCGTGGGTTCTGGCCGACGAAGACCGCGCCGACGATCGGCGATTGCTGGAGTTGCTGGAGGAGTTCCGGCCCCACCGCGCCCGGGTGATACGGCTCATCCAGGCAGCCGGCATCTCTCCACCAAAGTACGGCCCCCGGTCCCGAATCCGCGACTTCCGAAGGTCATGAGCCGTCGCCCGTCGCCCGCGACCTGTCGTCCGTCATACCGGCGCACGGTCTCTCGCTCATCGCCCATCGCCCATCAGTCCCGCAAATGTGGAAAACTCCGTTGCCAATGGCCAATAGCCAATAGCCACACATGTACGAACGCCTCTCCTTCCTCGACAACACCTTTCTCGCCATGGAGGGGGTCAACAACCCGATGCACGTCGGGGCGACCCTGGTGTTTGCTCCGGGGGACCTAGAAACGGCGGCCGGAGGGATCGACATCGAACCGATCCGGCGGTTCATCGGCAACCGTTTGCAGTACGTCCCCCGGTATCGCCAGCGGCTGGAGTGGATTCCGGTGGAGGGCCATCCGGTGTGGGTGGACGACGCCGCCTTCGACCTGGGTTACCACGTGCGCCACATCGCATTGCCCCGTCCCGGTGACGATGTCCAGCTCCGCACCCTGGCTGGGTCACTGCTGGGCCGGAGCCTGGACCGCACCCGTCCGCTGTGGGAGATTTGGGTCGTGGAGGGTCTGGCCGACGGTGGGTTCGCCCTGGTCTCCAAGGTGCACCACTGCATGGTCGACGGCATCGGCGGTGTGGACCTGCTCAAGGTGCTTCTTTCCCCGGAGCCCACCGACGATGTCGGGGTGACCGAGGAGTTCAGTCCCCGTCCCGCACCCAGCCGCAGCCAGTTGTTCGCCGACGAAGTGGCGCGGCGAATACGGGCCCCCCGCCACGCGATGCAGGGTGCGCGGAAACTGGTGGACGAGTCACGCCACATGGGTGACGAGTTGCGGCAGCGGTTGATGTCGATGACGGCCTCGGCGCGGTCGGGGTGGTTCAGCCGTGCCTCGGCGACGCCACTGAATCACAAGATCGGGCCCAACCGTCGGGTCGACTTCCTTCACACCAGTCTGGACGAGGTCAAGGCGGTGAAGAATGCCCACGGTGGCACGGTGAACGACGTGGTGATAACCGCGGTGGCCGGTGCGGTGCGCTCTTTCCTGAGGAAGGAACGGGATCACGACCCTGCCGGTCTCGATTTTCGGGCGATGGTGCCGGTGTCCACCCGCGGGGAATGGCCGCTCACCGACTCGGCCAATGCGGTGACAATGTGGCTGGTCGACCTGCCGATCGGTGAACCGGACCCGATCGCTCGCTACCTCCGCATCCGGGAGCGCACCGATCATCTCAAGGAGACCGGCCAGGCCACCGGGGCGGCATTGCTCACCCAGACGGCGTCGTTCACCCCGGCCACCGTGCTCTCAGTGGCGGCCCGGGTGGCGGCGGCCACCGCTCGACCGTTCAACATGACGGTCACCAACGTCCCCGGTCCGCAGATCCCGCTGTTCCTACTGGGCTCGCAGTTGCGACACATCTACCCGGTGGTGCCGCTGTGGGTGAACCACGGCATCGGGGTGGCGCTCTTCTCCTACGACGGGGCGCTCGACTGGGGGATCATGGCCGACTGGGATACCGTGCCCGACATCGACCGTTTCACCATGCACCTGCGGCGCTCTCTCGACGAGTTGCACGCTCTATCCCGGTGAGGTGCCTCGCCGCGGTGGCAGTGCTGATCCTGTCCGCCTGCACCGGGGTTCCGGAGGCCGAGCCCTTTCTGGGTGTGTGGTCTTCGCAGGGATGGGGACTGGTTCTCCACGTACACCGCGGCGACGCCGATGTCTATGAGACCTCGGCAACCCACTGCCTCCTCGCCAGCGAAGGCAGCGCCCGCAACATCGATGAGGTTGCAGCTCTCGAAGCGGGCCAACTGGTACTGCGCGACTCCGGCCGCACAATCCGTTTCGATCGGCTCGATGCACTGCCCGTCGCCTGCACTCTCCCGGTCGACGCCTCGGCGCCGGTGGTGTTCGCCGCCGCGGTGGCGGCGGTGACCGAGCACTATCACCCCGGGGTGGACGCGGGGTGGTCGGAACGGGCTTCGTCGCTGGCGCCCGGTCCCGCAGCGGACGATGACCTCCTGTTCAGCGCCCTCACCGCACTGCTGGCTCCGCTCGGTGACCCCGCCCTTGCATTGCAGACCGCAGACGGGACCGTGTGGGCGCCGCCGCTGCCTGCGGCGGTGACGGCGCTGCGCGCCGCACAACTGGACGGTTCGCTTGTGCCGGGGGCCGCGATCACCGCCGGCGATGGGATCGTGATCGGCGAGATCGCTCCCGGAGTCGGATATCTCGGGTTGCTGCGACTCGGCGGCTTCGCCTCGGACTCGTCGGGATCGCAGCGCGCCGTGGCGGCTGCGCTCGATCAGACGCTCCGGGACAACGACGCCGTGGTGCTGGATCTGCGCACTGCCACCACCGGATCAGAAGTGGAAGCCCTCCTGGTGGCGACCCGTTTCGTGACGGCTCGGACCGTGGTCGCCACCTCGGGGGCGCGGATTCCGGGAGGTGGCAGCGTCGCCTCGGGTGAGTCGGTGGTGAACCCGATGCCCACCGGGGCGTATCCGGGCCGGGTGGTGGTGTTGATCGGTCCGGGCACCGCCGGGCCGGCAGAGCTTCTCGCCCTCGCTCTCGAGCCGCTCGTCGCGGTGACTCTGATCGGAGAACCCAGCGCCGGCAGTCCGCGATCCCCCTTGGTGCGCACCCTGCCCAACGGGTGGGTGCTCGGGGTTCCTCACACCGAGGTCACGTCAGGTGGGGTCACCCGGGTCGGTGTGCCCCTGCAGCCCGACGTGCTTGCCGCGATCACTGCCAATGTCGCTGCGGGAGGAGATCCCGGACTCGAAGCGGCGCTGACGCTGCTGGTTGGCTAGGGGGTGAGCGAATCGGCTCGCCCCGGGATCAGAGCCAGCGACCTCTTCGCTTACCCCCTTACCAGGAGCGGTCGGCCACTGCCACCAGGTAGCCCTCGAGGGTGGGGACGATGATCAAGCCGTTGGGCGCGATCGCCGGTGATGCCAGGATCGAGTAGCCCTCGGTAGGGGCCCAATCGCAGAAGGCGCCGGCGCTGAAGCTGGCGGGGAACGTTCCCGCCGAGGAGGAGTCGCCCAGGTAGATACTCCACACCACGGTCTGGGTTTCCACCGACACCGCGTAGAGGCCGCCGTCGTGGCGGGGAAGGATCACCTGACCCGACACCACTGCCGGTGACGGCCAATGCGGGTAGCAATAGGCCCCGGTCTCGACGTCCCATGCCGTCTCGCCGCTCACGATGTCAATGGCCACCAGGCGATTCGAGTATGGCTCGCCGTACACCAGGATGTCGCCGACCGCAGCCACCGACGAGCGGATGCTGCCCCAGTCGTTCTTGATCCCGGCGCGATCCTCCGAGTACCACTCGACGGCGCCGTCGGACTTGTGCAGCGCCATGACCGCCGGGTTGACGTAGGTGTCCTCACGGAGCAGCGTGATCACCACTAGATCGCGCACCAGGGTCGGGGCCGCCCAGATCCGGACCAAGGCCCCTGCGGTGTCTCGCCCGGTCACCTTCACGCGCCACAGTGGGTCGCCGCCGAGGTCGAGGGCAAGCACCTCGCGGTTCTCGCCAGCGATCACGATCATCTCCCCATCGGAGGCGGCGCCACCACGGATCGGCCCGTCGACCTTGGCAGTCCACAACGGCTCTCCGCTGCGCAGGTTGTAAGCCGAGGCGACACCGTCGGCGTCCCCGACCACCACCAGATTCTCCTCCTCGAGTACCAGGGGATATCCAAAGGTGGCC
>CAYTTU010000068.1:0-5524 GCA_964440905.1 uncultured Acidimicrobiia bacterium
CCGATGTGAGCCGCATCGGTGGCGCCAACCGCTATGAGACCAACGCCATGTTCTCCGCAGCCACCTTCCCCATCGAAGGCTGGGCCTCGATATCCGCACCCGCCTTCACCGCAAACGAACCGGCAACCGACATCGTGTTCAGTGGCCCCGCCGCGAGCAACACCAGCGACGGCGTCCTGTATGCGTCGATCCAGTTGCCGCACGGTGCCGAGATCCTCGAACTCAAGGCCCAGGTCTACGACATAGGTGGCAACGACGTCACCGTCAGCTTGGCTCGGGCAAATGACTTCGCAACCTTCCAGGAGCTCGCGGCCGGGGCCACCAGCTCGTTCACCGATGGATCCACCACCGTGTCGGATACCACGATCACCCCGGGCGCCGAGATCGTCGACAACGAGATCTACGCCTACGTGGTTTCGGTGACGGGCGTCGCCTCCAGCAACTCCCTCTTCAACGTGAAGGTGCGGTATCGCCTCGGGGTCTCCACCGGGTAAGGGAGCAACACCGGAGCGAGACGATCCGACTCGATCATCCTTTCCCCTCGTGGGGCAAGTGCCTCGGTGGGCGAAGCGAGCCGAGGCGATAGGGGGGATAGGCACCGCTCGTTCATCCGGGGATACCTGGCCACCTCCTGCAACCTATCCGTCGCGAGGGTCGGTTGGGGCTGTGGCTAGGTCGGTCTCTGGTCCAGCGGCCGCCAATACTCGACCAGTTCTCGCACTGCCTGGTCCTTGGTCCAACTACGACGCGCCGCCGCAACAACCTCGCTCACGGTGGGATCGTCGTCGCCGGGGCCGACCAGGTGAGCAAGACGGCTCTGCCCCCACCGGTGAAGCGCGGTAACAGCCTCGCTGGTCAGCCTGGTCCGACGAGCGGAGTCCGACTCGCAATTCGGTGGGAGGCTGGACCCAAATAGCTGCTGGTGCCGCCCAATCGGAATCCACGGCCCAGTGCCCTTCACCAACAGCAGGCAGGTCGGGCAGAAGAATGGTGAATACCGAGAGCCTGATGAACGAGTCTCCTGCAGGCATCCCTCGCACAGATGAACCCACTCATTGAAGTCCCGGCGCTCCCAGCGAGGCTGTGAGTCACGGTCGTGGCACAGCTGCTGCTCGCCGGTTTCCGGATGGGCGACTCCGTCGTAAAGGCCTCCATGTTCCCGACACACTCGGAGGTGCGGGAAACGGGGATCGTCGATGTGGTTGGACATGTCCGTTCCTCTCTCGGGGACGGACACCGCGGTGTCACACGGCACGCGGTCGGTGGAACGACCGGACCTTGGTTGCCCTCTCGGGCCGCATCTGCCTTTCGGCGAGGCACCTTGGTGTCCGTCCCAGGTTGCCGGGCTCTCTTTTGAGAGCCACTCTTGATGCAGAAGAAAGTATACCGGAATCGGCCTTTCCCCTCTTATCCCGTGCCCCTTTTGCCCTAGCCCCGGCACTCCGGCCATAATCTGACCTCCGCTTTCAGGAGTCTTTATGGATCAGGTAACCCTGCGCGCCGAGGGGCGCACCGAGTTCGGAAGCCGGGTCGGGCGGCGGCTGCGCCGCACCGGCGCGGTTCCGGCCGTCCTCTACGGCCGGGGCATCGGCCCGGTCAACGTGGCCGTCGACCGGCGCGAGCTCCACGCCGCATTGCACACCGAGGCGGGCGCCAACGCGGTGATCAACCTCGCCGTGGTCGGTGTCAAGAAGCCGTATCTGACGGTTGCCCGAGAGGTACAGCGCCACCCGGTACGCGGCGACATCGCCCATCTCGACTTCATCACGATCTCGCTCGACGAGGAGATCCATGCCGAGGTCGCCATCGAATACGTCGGGCAGCCGGTAGGGGTGAAGCGCGACGCCGGAATCGTCGAAACGATCCGCATCGCGGTGAACATCATGGCCCTGCCGCTCGACATTCCGGGTCACATCACCCTCGACATCTCCGAGATGGAGGTTGGCGACGGTAAGACCGTGGCCGACCTGCCCGAGATCAAGGGTGTCCGCTACCTCGACCCCCCGGAGACCGACCTGGTGGCAGTGATCATTCCCCGGGTCATTGTGGAGCCCACGGTCGAGGTCGTTCCCGTCGAGGGCGCCGAGCCCGCCGAGGGCGACGCGCCGGTCGAGGAAAAGGAAGCCGACTGAGCGAGCCGTTGCTCATCGTGGGCCTGCGCAACCCGGGCTCCGAGTATCACGGCACCAGGCACAACCTCGGTGAACTGGTGGCGCGGGCGCTTGCGGGCAATGTCGCCTTCAAACGCGCCCCGCAGCGCATCTCCGCCGAACTGGCCGTGGCAGAGGTCGGTGGCCGGGATGCGATCATCTCGCTGCCCACGACCTACATGAACGAGTCGGGCCGTCCGGTGAGCGGGCTGATCGCCTACTTCAAGGTCCCCACTGCGGACCTGGTGCTGATCCACGACGACATCGACCTTCCCTTCGGCAAGCTCCGTTTCCATTTCGGCCGGGGCGCCGGGGGTCACAATGGTGTCGCCTCGGTGATGCGTGCCCTCGAGAGCCGCGACGTGTGGCGGATGAAGATCGGGGTGGGGCGCCCTCCGGGCCGCCAGGAACCCGCCGACTTCGTGCTGGAGCGCTTCCCCGGGCATCAGGGGGAGGACGTGCGACTCATGGTCCACGGCGCCGTCGAGGTGGTGCGCAAGTTCGGCTCCGACGGCGGTGACGCCGCCACCCAGGCGGCGGGTGATGTGACCGTTCGTCTCGGCATCGCCGGAGACGGAGCGTGACGTTCGTCGGGGCGATCGACCAGGGCACCACCAGCACCCGCTTCGTGGTGGTCGATCGGGGTGGTCGCATCGTGGCGATGGATCAGCGGGAGCATCGCCAGATCTACCCGCGGCCGGGATGGGTGGAGCACGACCCGATGGAGATCTGGGGCAACACGGCCGCGGTCATCTCCGGGGCTCTGGCCGCTGCCGGGATCGGACCTGGGGATCTCGCCGCCGTCGGGGTAACCAACCAGCGGGAGACGACCGTGGTCTGGGACCGCAGCACCGGCACCCCGCTCGCCCCGGCGATCGTGTGGCAGGACACCCGGACCGACCGATTGGTCGAGGAGCTCGCCGGCGATGCCGGCGCCGATCGCTACCGGTCGCGGTGCGGCCTGCCGCTGGCCACCTATTTCTCCGCCCCCAAGGTTCGTTGGTTGCTCGACAACGACGCCGTGGTCGCCGCTGCCGCCGCATCGGGCGAGGCGGCGTTCGGCACCATCGACACCTGGCTGCTGTGGAACCTGACCGGGCGCCACCTCACCGATCCCACCAACGCCTCGCGCACCATGCTGATGGGACTCGACTCGCTCGTCTGGGAGGACGACCTGCTCGACGCCTTTGGGATCCCGGCGTCGCTGCTCCCCGAGATCCATCCCAGCGTGGCGGTGTACGGGGAGGGGAGGGGTGTGCTGGCCGGGGTGCCGATCGCCGGCGACCTCGGCGATCAGCAGGCGGCGCTGTTCGGACAGGCCGGCTTTGTCCCCGGTTCGGCCAAGAACACCTACGGCACGGGCTGCTTCCTCCTGCTCAACACCGGGTCGACACCGATGACGAGCACCCATGGGATGCTCACCACGGTCGCCCACCAATTCGAGGGGCGTCCTCCCGCCTACGCCCTGGAGGGCTCGGTCGCCATTGCCGGTGCCGCGGTGCAGTGGCTGCGGGACAACCTCAGGATGATCGGCTCGTCCGCCGCGGTCGAGGCTCTGGCGCGGTCCGTGCCCGACAACGGTGGGGTGTACTTCGTGCCGGCCTTCTCCGGACTGTTCGCGCCCTACTGGCGCGCCGATGCCCGCGGCCTGATCACCGGACTCACCCGCTATGCCGGGGCCGGTCACATCGCCCGGGCTGCGCTCGAAGCCACGGCCTTCCAGACCGCCGACGTGATCCGGGCGATGCAGGCGGACTCTGGTGTGCCGCTCGATGCACTGCGGGTCGACGGGGGGATGGTCGGCAACGAACTGCTGATGCAGTTCCAGGCCGACGTGCTCGGTGTGCCGGTGGTGCGTCCGGTGGTCACCGAGACCACTGCTCTCGGTGCGGCATTCGCCGCCGGGCTGGCGGTGGGCTTCTTCGACGGGGTCGAGGAGGTGCAGGCACTGTGGGCGGAGGACCGGCGCTGGGAGCCCGCCATCTCCGCCGGAGAGCGGGAGCGGCTCCTGGGGGAGTGGAAGCGAGCGGTGGGACGGGCGCTGTAGGTCAGCCGCCTGCGGCGGCCTACAGCCGACACCCCACGGCTGCCAGGGTCTGGCTGAACGCCCTCGCCGCGCTTTCGCACAATCCGCTAGAAAGCGTCCCTCATGTTCGCTTCGGGCTCGGGCGCATTCGTCGATTGGTTCGGTCGCGACCACGCGTCCCTGATGAGGCTCGTGGGCGACGAGTTGTGGTATCCCAAGGCGAATGGACCACCCGAGGTCCTCGCCTACCTGCTGGGACGGGGTGAACTCAACATCGCCGAAGTGCGACCCGCACCGCCCCACTGGGGCATGGGCCCGAAGGCGGCCGCGGTTCGCATTGCTCAGCAGTACACCCCGGGGGAACTGCCGATCACCGATCTAGACGCTGCGGTGGCATCCGAGCTGGTCTTCTCATTGTGGATCCGTCGGCGCGACACCCACGCCTTCAACAGCGTCTTCGTCGCGGGCATCCCGATGTTCTTCGACCACCACATCGCCTTTGCGATCGAGGAGCCGGAGAACCGTGACCTGTCGGGATTCTTCAAGGACCGCGGACCGGGCGGTTCGGCTTGCCGGTGGCGCATCGTGCAGGTCGCCGAGGGGATTCCGCTGGTCACCGGTGCGATGCGACGAATCAACCACGAGACCGGATATGCGATTCATGGAGTCCGGTCTCCGGAGAGATTCGAGGCGGCGGTCGATGAGTGGGTGGATCGGATCGCCTCGCGGGATCTCAGCGACGTCGAGTCGGTGGTCCTGTCCGCCGGGTACCGACGAGCCGACGTCGAATGGATCGCCGCCCAGCTCCGTGACTCTCAGGACGAGCTGCCCGCGGTGGCCTGGAGGTTGCGCGAGCTGGCCAGCGAGATAGCAGTCGTCTACTGACGGACTCCAGTCTTCCGCCTCTTGCCTCCGCCTCTGATCTCGGGCCTCTCGCCTCCGCAACCCCGGAACTCACCGGCCGCCATACACTCCGCGGTCCGTGTCCTGGAAACCCGTCCTCATCGCCCTTGGCGTCGCCGCCGTTCTGGTCACCGCCAGCGTGACGGCGTTCGTCTTGGTCACCCACGACGACTCGGTGCCCACCACCGTGGTCGCAGGCGCCACCACGGTGGCAACGACCACCACCAGCACGCCTTCGACCACGACGACCACCAGCACCACCACCACGAGCACCACCATCCCTGTGCACGCGTGGGTGGATCGCAGCACGGTGGGGCTGCCCTGGGGTGACGACGTGGTGGGGCTGATCACCTTCCGCGGCAACCCCACCAACACCTTCTACGGCACCGGCCCGCTCCCGGAGACGCCCGAAGTGGTGTGGCGCTACCCCAACAGTGCGGCGTGC
>CAYTTU010000069.1:0-5670 GCA_964440905.1 uncultured Acidimicrobiia bacterium
TTGCAACGACTCCCGCGACCCGCACGGATCGAATCGCGACCGCCACGCCAACCTGGGCGACGGGGAGATCCCGCCCGAGGTGCTTGGCGCGGTGCTGCGGTCCGCCGCCGCTCCGGTGGTGGTGGAGACCCCCGGGGAGGCGGCTGAGCACATCGCCGATATCGCCTGGGTGCGGGAGAAGCTCAGCTGACAGCGGCTAGAAGGTTGGAGTTTGGAGTTTGGAGTTGGGAGTTCAGAGTCGGAGGCAGAGGGCTCTCAAGCTCTGAACTCCAAACTCTGAACTCTGAACTCTCAACTCAGAAGCGGGAAACGGCTCAGAAGCTCGCTTTTCGCGACCTGATACCCACCAGAACGCGAAATTCTCCCTCCCCCTCGGTTTGACAGCCGCTATATCGGGCCGATATAACGACAGTGACATGTTGGACCTGGCGGTACTCGGACTGCTGCGCGAAGGCCCGATGCACGGATACGAGTTGAAGCAGCGACTCGTCGATCTGGGCTTCTGGCGGATTTCGTTCGGCTCGGTCTACCCGGCGCTACGGCGCCTGGAGAAGGCCGAATTCATCGAGACCAGCCCGGGGTCGGGAAGGCGCAAGGAGTATCGACTCACCGCCGAGGGCAAGGAGCACTTTCAGCAGATTCTCGAGGACGCGGCATCCGAGGTGGAGAACACCAGCGTCTTTCGGGTGCGCCTCGCCTTTTTCAAGTACATGGATCCGGAGACCCGGATCGAGTTCCTGGAGCGCCGCAAGACGGTGCTTCGGGAGCGAATCGCCTCGGCCCACACCTCACTGAAGAGGACCGCGGACCGGGTGGATCGCTATACGCAGTCGCTCATGGAGCACGGGGTCCGTGCCGCCGAGGCCGATGTGGCCTGGCTGGACGAACTCATCGCCTCCGAGCGCACCCCAGGGACGGCGCCGGACGGCGCGGTCGAGATCTGATCGAGGAGAGGACGGAGACATGGCCAAGGTGAAGGTGGCTATCGCCGGCGTCGGCAACTGCGCCAACTCGTTGATCCAGGGCGTGACGTATTACGCCGACGCCGACCCGGGTGCCCGGGTGCCCGGCCTGATGCACGTCGAGCTGGGCGGCTATCACGTGCGCGACGTGGAGTTCGTCGCCGCCTTCGACGTCGACGCCACCAAGGTGGGGGTCGACCTGTCCAAGGCGATGTGGGCGGGGATGAACGACACCTACCGTTTCGCCGAGGTTCCCGACCTCGGGATCGAAGTGTTGCGCGGTCCCACGCTCGATGGTCTGGGCAAGTACTACCGCCTCACTATCGAGGAGTCCGCCGAGGAGCCGGTCGACGTCGCCCAAGTGCTGCGCGACACCGATGCCGACGTCCTGGTCGCCTATCTGCCGGTTGGTTCCGAGCTGGCGATTCGTCATTACGCCGAGGCGGCCTTGGACGCCGGGGTCGGCTTCGTCAACGCCATCCCGGTGTTCATCGCCAGCGATCCGGTGTGGGCCCGTCGGTTTTACGACGCCGGGTTGCCGATCATCGGCGACGACATCAAGTCGCAGGTGGGAGCGACCATCGTCCACCGCCAGCTTGCCCGCCTCTTCGAGGACCGCGGGGTCGTTGTGGAGCGGATGAGCCAGCTCAACGTGGGCGGCAACATGGACTTCAAGAACATGCTGGAGCGGGAGCGCCTGGAGTCGAAGAAGATCTCCAAGACGCAAGCGGTCACCTCGCAGTTCGATCGCGAGATCGGCGAGAAGAACGTCCACATCGGGCCCTCGGATTACGTCCCCTGGCTGACCGACCGCAAGTGGGCCTACATCCGCATCGAGGGACGCGCCTTCGGCGACGTTCCTCTCAACGCCGAGCTCAAGCTCGAGGTGTGGGATTCGCCCAACTCGGCGGGGGTGATCATCGATGCGGTGCGCTGCGCCAAGCTGGCCCTCGACCGGGGCATCGGCGGTCCATTGCTGGCGCCGGCCTCGTACTTCATGAAAAGCCCGCCGGTCCAGTTCCGCGACTCGGAGGCCCACGACTTGGTCGAGGCCTTTGCCCGGGGCGAGGATCTCACCGCCGAGGAGCTGAAGAAGTACCTGGGGCTCTAGGAGTCCTGAGTCCTGAGTCCAGAGTCGGGCTCGGGTGTCGGCCCTGCTGTTTCCAGGGCTCCACACTCTGAACTCTCAACTCCGAACTCTGCCTTACCGACACTCCGTCGAAGACACCGG
The DNA here is from genome assembly GCA_964440905.1 of uncultured Acidimicrobiia bacterium. Classification (GTDB taxonomy): domain Bacteria; phylum Actinomycetota; class Acidimicrobiia; order Spongiisociales; family UBA11373; genus UBA11373. The sequence continues at coordinate 2,194 of CAYTTU010000069.1, forward strand.
TCGGGTTGGTCGCTAGTGTCGCCCGCTCTCGAACCGGAGGTGGAGCGTGGCCGACGATCGCACCAAGTTCGTGCTGGGTGAGGATCGGATCCCGCGCTCCTGGTACAACATCGTCGCCGACCTTCCGGTGCCGCCCCATCCGGTGCTCCACCCGGGCACCGGCCAGCCCATCGGGCCCGATGATCTGGCGCCGCTGTTCCCGATGGCCCTGATCGGGCAGGAGGTGAGCGCCGAGCGGGAGATCGAGATACCGGAGCCGGTGCGCGACGCCTACCGCCTGTACCGGCCCAGCCCGCTGGTCCGAGCGCGCCGCCTGGAAAGGGCCCTGGACACTCCGGCGCACATCTACTTCAAGTACGAAGGGGTGAGTCCCGCCGGGTCGCACAAGCCCAACACCGCCATCCCCCAGGCGTTCTACAACAAGGAGCAGGGGACCAAGCGCATCGCCACCGAAACCGGAGCCGGGCAGTGGGGGAGCGCCCTTGCCTTCGCCGCCGCCCTGTTCGGGTTGGAGACCAAGGTGTACATGGTGCGGGCCTCATACGACCAGAAGCCCTACCGCCGCATCCTGATGGAGACCTACGGCGCCGAGGTGGTGCCCTCGCCGAGTCCGGACACCAACTTCGGCCGGGCGGTGCTGGCGGAGCATCCCGACAGCCCGGGATCGCTGGGGATGGCCATCAGCGAGGCGGTTGAGGACGCCGCCGGGCGAGAGGACACCAAGTACTCGCTGGGGTCCGTGCTCAACCACGTGCTGCTCCATCAGAGCGTCATCGGACTCGAGTCGATCGAGCAGATGGAGATGGCCGGTGAGGAACCCGACCTGGTCATTGGCTGCGCCGGTGGCGGCTCCAACTTCGCTGGTCTGGCCTTCCCGTGGTTGGGTCGAACCTTCCGCGGCGGCAGGAAGTACCGGGTGATTGCGGTTGAACCGACCGCGGCGCCGTCGCTCACCCGGGGAACCTACGCCTTCGACTTCGGCGACACCGGAAAGATGACCCCGCTGGCACGGATGTACACGTTGGGCTCGGACTTCGTCCCGGCCCCGATTCACGCCGGTGGGCTGCGGTATCACGGCATGGCTCCGCTGGTGAGCCTGCTCAAGGATCACGGCGACATCGAGGCTCAGGCAGTGCAGCAGAGCGCCGCCTTCGGCGCCGCGGTGACCTTCGCCCGCAACGAGGGAATCCTGCCGGCTCCCGAATCGGCGCATGCGATACGGGTGGCGATCGACGAAGCAGTGGCAGCCAAGGCCGCTGGGGAGAAGAAGGTGATCCTCTTCAACCTGTCCGGACACGGGCACTTCGATCTGTCGGCATACGAGCAGCACCTCGCCGGGACGCTTGAGGACTTCGAGTACGTACCCGACGAGGCGGCACTGGCGGCGTTGCCCAAGGTGTGATCGGTCGCCGGAGGACGGATCAGGCAGTTACCAGTTCCCAGTTGAGGCGCGACCTCCGGTAACTGGCAACTGGTATCTAGGTGTCACCTCGCCGCGTGCGGGCAATGGTTGCGACTTCCGTCACCAGCCTTGGTCCCCGATACACCAACCCGGTAAAGAGCTGCGCCAGCGTCGCCCCGGAGGCAAAGCGGTCGGCGGCGTCGTCGGCGCTCATGATCCCGCCGCAGGCGATCAGCGGCAGCCGGGTGGCGGCGGCGACGCGGCGCAGGGTCTCGAGGGCCAGCGGTCGCAGCGGTGCGCCACTCAGCCCTCCAGGCGGGGTGTCGCCATCGAGCCCGGGACGGGTCAGGGTGGTGTTGCCCACGATGATGCCGGCGATGCCGGCCCGCTCGGCGGCCCCCGCCGCCTCCGCGGGATCGGCGATGTCCGGTGACAGCTTCACCACCACCGGGGTGTGCTCGGCCCGTTCCCGAATCGCACGGAGCAACTCTGCCAACGGGGCACCCTCGAGTTCCCGCAGCCCGGCGGTGTTGGGCGACGACACGTTGACCGCCAGGTAGTCGGCGAGGTGGCGGAAGCGGTCCACCAATGCCAGGTAGTCGGCGATCCGTTCCTCCGGCGGCGTGGTGGCGTTGGGACCGATCGACACTCCGAGCACCACGCCGTGGGGCCGATCCGGTCCGAGGCGGCGCGCCACCACCTCGGCTCCGTCGGACGGGAAGCCCATGCGGTTGATTAGCGCCTCATGCTCCGGGAACCGGTGGATGCGGGGCCGGGGATGGCCCGACTGGGGGAGTGGGGGGACCGTGCCGATCTCGATGTGCCCGAAGCCGAGGCCGGCGAGAGCCCGCCACGCCGTCCCATCTTTGTCGTAACCGGCGGCGAGACCCACCCGGTTGGGAAAGCGCAGCCCGAACACCTCGATCGGATCGGAGACGGTCTTGCCTCGTCGCAGCGGGCGGCCGAGTCGCAGCGTTTGCAGGGCGAGGTGGTGTGCGGTCTCGGGATCGAATCGGAACCCGATCGCTCGCAGCAGGCGGTAGTTCATGCCCGTCGCCCGCTCATGACGCCAGGAACTCCGTGACCGCCCGTTGCAACTCCGCAGAGATGGCCCCGGCGGCGCCGAGTTGGGAGATCAGGTCGCCCAGGGTGGTGACGGCGTGGAGTTCGATCCCGGCCTCCGCCAGTGCCGCGCGACCCGCCTGGTCGCGTTCCACCAGGACCACGAGATGCTCCACTACCAGTCCGGCCGCCCGCAGTAGTTCGGCCGCTTCCAATGCACTGGCGCCCGAGGTGATCACGTCGTCGACCATGACCACCCGGTCGCCCGGTTCCCAGCCGCCCTCGACCCGGGCTCCGGTCCCGTGATCCTTGGGCTGGGGGCGGGGCCACACCAGCGACGCATCCGCCGCCAGCGCCACTGCGGTCCCCAACGGAAGTGCTCCATAGGGGACCGGGGCGAGGTGATCGAACCGCAGGGTCGTCACCGCGGGGAGAAACGATCGCGCCACGGTGCGTAACGCGGCGGCGTCGGCGGTGATGCGACGTAGGTCGACGTACACCGGGGAGGTGATCCCGGAACGCAGGGTGAACTCGCCGAAGCGAATGCATCCCGCCCGGTGCAGGGTCGTCGCCAGCGTGGGACGGCCCGCGATTGGCCGGAGCCGGCGCAGCACCTCTGCGAGCTCCTCCACTGCAGCGCCGGGATCGGTGGCGGCGGCCACCGATCGCGAGACTGTGACCAGGAGTCCGGCCCCGTCGGCGCGCAGCCCGACACCGAGTTCGGAGGCATCGCCACCCTGCGCCCCGACCCCGGGGGCGAGGATCCAGTGCCGCGGGGCGATGGCACGGATCGCGGCGAGCGCCTCCGGCTTGGTGGCCCCTACCACTAGCCCGATTCGATCCGAACCACCCCATCCGGTGGCGAGCCGGGCCATCGCTTCGGCGACCGTCTCACCGCTCTCGAGGCGGAGTCCCTGCACCGCATCGGCCCCGGGGTTGGAGGTATGGCACAACACCCACAGTCCCCGACCCTCCCATTCGAGAAAGGGTGCGATGGCATCCTCACCCAGGTA
>CAYTTU010000070.1:0-3505 GCA_964440905.1 uncultured Acidimicrobiia bacterium
GTGGTGGGAATGATCACCGCCAACGACGTCCCCTGGGCATCGTGCTGGGCGAGGGCGAACAGCGACGCCAGGGCCGGGACGAACACGATCCCTCCGCCCACGCCGAGAATCGAACCCATCGTGCCGGCGGCAAGACCAACCAGGATCAGCGCCACTTCCGTCATGCCGACATCCAGAGATCGACCGCCGCCACCAGCGCGATGCCGACAAAACCACGCGCCAGCCACACCGGGGAGATGCGGACCACGTGGCGCGCCCCGAGCGTGGCGCCGACCATGGAGCCCACCAGCAGGAGGCCGGCGTATCCCCAATGCACCGAGCCCTCGAGCATGAACGGGATCCCCGCTGAAGTCGCCGAGGCGACGATCGCCGCCAGAGAGGTGGCGTGGGCGCGGTGTTGTTCGAAACCGAGGAGCAGGACCAAGCCGGGGACCAGCACCACCCCGCCGCCCACTCCGAACAGTCCGCCGATGAACCCCGCGGCCAAGCCGAGACCGGCCCCGCCGGCGATTCGTCGCATGGGAGCAATGGTAAGCGGTGAGGCGCGGGCCGAAGCCAGTTGAAAGTTTGGAGTTTGGAGTTTGGAGTCGGAACTCTGAACTCTGAACTCTCAACTGTGAACCTTGAACTAGCTTCCCCTCGTGCTTCTCGCCTTCAGTCCCACCACCCCGGGACTCACCGCATCCGAGCAGGTCGAGTTGTGCGTCTTGGCCGAGTCGCTCGGTTATCACGCCGCCTGGGCGGCCGAGGTGGCCGGTCCGGGGGCGTTCGCTTTGCTCGGGGCGGTGGCGGTGCGCACCTCCCGGCTCGAGACCGGGGTGGCGGTGGTGCCCGCCACCACGCGGTCTCCGGCGTTGCTGGCGATGGAGGCGGCCACGGTCTCGCAACTACTCGGCGGTCGCACCCTGTGGCTCGGGATCGGCGCCTCCTCGCAGTTCATCGTGGAGTCGTGGCACGGCGACACCTTCGAGCCTCCGCTGGCCCGGGTCGAGCAGGCAGTGGCGGCGACCCGGGCTCTGTTGTCCGGTGAGCGCAACTACACCGGCGCCCACGTCCGTGTCGAGCGCTTTGCGCTGGCCACTCCGCCCTCGGGGCCGGTGCGACTTGCCGTAGGGGCTCTCGGTCCGGCAATGCTCGGACTTGCCGGGGCGATCGGCGACGGCGCCTGCCTCAACCTGATGCCGCCGTCGCTGGTGCCCCGGCAGCGCAAGGCGATCGCCGCCGGTGCTGAAAGTGTCGGACGGGTGCTACCGGCACACTTCACGGTGATGGCCCGGTTGCACACCGTCCCCGGCGATGATCTCGCTGCCTGCCGCGATGCGGTGCGGCGCGGCTTCGGGCCCTACTTCGGACAGCCGGTGTACAACCGGTTCCTCTCCTGGATGGGGCATCCGGAGGAGGCCGCAGCCGTGGCGACAGCGTTCGCTGCCGGCGACCGCGACGGAGTAGCCCGCGCCATGACCGATCGGGTGGTCGACGACGTCGCCCTGGTGGGACCGATCGGGCGAATCCGGGAGCGTCTCGCCGACTACGACGCCGCAGACCTCGATGTCGGCGCCCTGAGCATCATCGCTCCAAGCGCCGCGGCGGTGGCGGATGTGCTGCGGGAGCTGGCACCGAGAGAGTCGTGAGTTTGGAGTTTTGAGTTCGGAGTCGGAACTGAACTCTGAACTCTCAACTCTGAACTCTCAACTTTCTCAACTCCGGCAACACTTCCTTGCCGATCAACCGAATCGTCGCTTCCTGATCCAGCGAGGCGATCTGGAAGGTGACTATGTCGGCGCCGACCTCCTCCACCAGGGGGCGGTAGGCGGCGACGATGGCGGCGGCATCGGGCACGATGGCGTAGCGGCCGAGCACCTCCTCCCGGGGCATGGCATCGGCCATCTCGCGCAGGTCCTGGGGGTCGACCGCCTCGAGCCGTCCCGGGGCGCGCAGCCCCCGCCATGAGGTGAGCGCCTGCCAGGCGTCCTCTTCCGAGGCGGCGTGGAGACTCCAGCGGGTGGCCAGGAGCAGCGGGGCGGGTCGGCCCAATTCGGCGGCCCTGACCCGGGCCGGCTCTATGACCTGGCTCATGGAGTCGGCGGGGACCTTGACACTGGTGATGATCCCGTCGGCGTACTCGGCTGCGAGCGCCGACGACTTGGGACCGCCCGAGGCCATCCAGATCGCCACCCGCCCCAGCGGTGGGCTGTACAGGCGGGCGCGGTCGGTGCGATACCACTTCCCCTCGAAGGTGAGCTTCTCGCCGTCGAGGAGCCGGCGCATGATCTGCAGTGCCTCCCGCATCCTTGCGGCGCGCTCCGCATAGCCGGGGAAGGTGTATCCCAGGGGGCCCTCGTTGATGTTTTCCCCGGTTCCCACCCCGAGGTCGAAGCGACCCCCAGAGAGGCGGTCGAGGGTCGCCGCCGCCTGGGCGACCACCGCAGGGTGATACCGGAACAGCGGGGTGGTCACCCCGGTGGCGATTCGAACCCGGGAGGTGGCCTCCCCGATGGCCCCGATCGTCGCAAAGGCGAAGCCGGCCGCGGAGGCGTCGTCCACCCAGGGGTGGAAGTGCTCGGACACCAGCACCCCGTCGAACCCCGACTCTTCCGCGACCACGGCGTGGCGCACCAGAACCTCGGGCTGCCACTGCTCGTGCCCACAGAAGTAATAGAACCGGGTCACCGGGGTCTCCTCGCTGTCGATTGCGAAGGATATCGGGGTACCCGGGCGGGCCCGCGGCGGACGCTGCATTCCCGTAGGCTCCACCCGCCAACTCAGAAGGAGATGCTGAAGTGCCCATGTGGCAGAAGTACGCAGCAGAGATATACGGGACTTTCGTGCTCGTCTTGTTCGGGACCGGAGCCATCCTGGCAACCGAGGGTGATCCCGTGGGTATCGCCTTCGGTTTCGGCCTTGCCTTGCTCGCCGCCCTGTACACCGTGGGCCGGATCTCGGGCGGGCACTTCAATCCGGCGGTCACGCTGGGGGCCTTCCTGGACCGGCGGATCGACATCAGCGGTCTGCTCGGCTACTGGGTCAGCCAGTTGGCCGGCGCGGTGCTCGCCAGCCTGGCGCTGGCGCTGGTCACGAGCAAGGAGATCGTGGCCGGCACCGTCACCGCGCTGGATCCCGGGGTCGAGGACTTCGGTGGGTTCGTCTGGGAGGCCCTGCTGACTGCGGTGTTCGTCATGACGATCCTGGTGGTGACCCGTCGGAGCCGCCGCAACCGGCGCATTCGCTTTCTCGGCATCGGACTCACGCTGGCAGCAGTGCACCTCGCCGGGCTGGGCATCACTGGTGCCTCGGTCAACCCGGCGCGGTCCTTCGGCCCGGCGCTGGTCGGGGGCGAGTGGGCGGATATCTGGGTCTACATCGTCGCCCCGCTGGCCGGCGCGATCGTGGCCTACGTGCTGTACAAGGTGATCGTGAGGGGCGAGTTGGACTTCACCACCGATTCTCCGGCTGCGGCCGCCCCCGCCGCCAAGCCGGCGGCTCGCAAGCCGGCGGCCAAGCCTGC
>CAYTTU010000071.1:0-9909 GCA_964440905.1 uncultured Acidimicrobiia bacterium
CAGCCGGCCGACCGCGCACTAGCCCACCCGTCCGCCCACAATGGTCACTTCTCGCTACCCTCCGCATTGAGCGGCCACTCATGGTGGCGTTAGAGTGCGATGAGGGCGCAACGCGGAGGAGGACCGATGCCACCGGTGGACGTGCAGGTGACCCGGGAACACCAGCGGCAACGGCGGCTACGCCGCATCGCCTTCATCCTGTTCCCGCTTTCGGCATGGATGTGGACGCGGCTGCTCTCGGGCAACCCGGTGTCCCCCGGCTTCCCCCACCTCGGACCCGATGCGGTGCTGTGGCTCCCTGGTGCCCTCATCGTGGTGGTGATCGCAGCCGCCCTGTTGATCCCGATGATCGGCCACGGGAAGTCACCCGAGGTCGTGTTCCTCCCCGAGCAGATCGACGTCGGCTTCGATGACGTCAAGGGTCTCGGACAGGTGCTCTCCGAAGTCGAGCACACCCTTCAGGTGTTCCTCAACCATCGCCAGTTCCGCGACCAGATGGGCGGCGCCCCGCGGCGGGGCATCCTCTTCGAGGGACCGCCCGGCACCGGTAAGACCCACACCGCCAAGGCTCTGGCCAGGGAGGCCGGGGTTCCCTTCCTGTTCGTGTCGTCGACCGCCTTCCAGAGCATGTGGTATGGCGCCACCGCCCGCAAGATCCGCTCCTACTTCCGCCGCCTGCGCAAGGTGGCCCGTCAGGAGGGCGGGGCAATCGGTTTCATCGAGGAGTTCGACGCCATCGGGATGCGACGGGCGGCGATGAGCCGGACTGAGCCCGCACCGGATGTCAGCCGCTCGTCGGTTTCCGAAGGGGTCGGAGGTGTGGTCAACGAGCTACTGGTACAGATGCAGAGCTTCGACGATCCGCCCCGGGGACTCCGCTTCACCAACGCGCTGCGCCGCACCGCCAACAAGCTGCTGCCCGCCCACCTCCAATTCCGCACCCGCCGGCCGACATACGCCAACGTGCTGCTGATCGGTGCCACCAACCGGGCCGACTCGCTGGATCCGGCGCTGCTCCGCCCGGGACGATTCGACCGGGTACTCCACTTTGGACTGCCGGCCCGCCAGCAACGACGCGAACTGATCGACTTCTTCCTCACTCGCAAGGCCCACGACCAGACGATGGACGATGTCGCCCGAGACGACCTGGCCGCCACCACGATGGGGTACACCCCGGCGTCACTGGAGCGGCTGTTCGACGAGGCGCTGCTCTTTGCCCTGCGCGACGAACGGGACAGTCTCGGGGTCGACGATCTGCGTCACGCCCGGATGGACATCGAGATCGGGCTTGCCGAACCCACCGAGTACACCGCCGAGGAGCGAGAGTCGATCGCAGTGCACGAGTCGGGACACGCCGTCGTCGCCCATCTCGTGGGACGGGGCCGGAAGATGGTGCTGCTGTCCATCGTCAAGCGCAAGGACGCTCTCGGCCTGCTCGCCCACACCGAGACCGAAGAGCGTTACACCAAGCGCCGCAGCGAGTCACTCGCCCTGATTCAGATCGCCCTGGGCGGCATGGTCGCCGAGGAGCTGTTCTACGGGGAGTCGGGAACCGGTCCGGCCGGAGACCTCGCCGCTGCCACCGGTATCGCTGTCGAGATGGTGGGGTCGCTCGGCCTTGGCAGCTCGCTGGTGTCGTTCCGCACCATCGACTCGGGTCTGGTGGGGGGCAACCTCGCCGCCCAGGTGCTCGGTGACGAGCGAGCGCGCGAGGCGGTGGAGCGGCTGCTTGCCGATCAGAAGTCGGTGGTGACCGCGCTACTCCGGGACAACCGCCACCTGATCGCCGCCCTGCGTGACGCCCTGCTCGCCCGCGAGGAACTGGTGACCCGGGAGATCGCAGAGGTGCTGGCTGCGGCCGAGACGGTGCGCCAGCCGATGGTGGATGTGAGTACGGAGTTCTGAGTTCAAAGTTCAGAGTTCAGAGTTCGAAGATCCCGACCGAGGACTCTCGAACTCCAAACTCTCCACTCCTCAGGTCCCTTGATCCCAGCTCCCCAGGTAGCGCGCTTGCTCGTCGGTGAGCGTGTCCAGGTGTCCCCCCAACCGCTCCAGAGCGATGGCGGCCACTTTGTGGTCGAAGTGCTCGGGAAGGCGGTGTACCCCGGGCAGAAGCGTGGCGCCATCACGAGCCAGCCACTCGGCGGCCAGAGCCTGATTGGCGAACGACATGTCCATCACCTCGGCAGGATGCCCCTCGGCGGCGCCGAGATTGACCAGGCGACCCTCCGCCACGACATGAAGGCGGCGCCCATCGGTCATCGTGTATTCGTCGAGCTCGTGGCGCAGCCGCCGTTTTCCCGTCGATGCCGCCTCGAGGGCCCCCAGATCGATCTCGACATCGAAGTGCCCGGCGTTGGCGAGGACGGCGCCATCGCGCATCATGGCGAAATGCTCGGCACGGATGACGTGGATGTTTCCGGTGACGGTGATGAACACGTCCCCCCGCGCGGCAGCGTCCGCCATGGTGGCGACGGTGAAGCCCTCCATCGCAGCCGACAGCGCCTTGACCGGGTCCACCTCGACGACAACGACTCGGGCTCCGAGCCCGTCTGCGCGTGCGGCGACTCCGGAGCCGCAATGGCCGTAGCCGATCACCACCACGGTCTTTCCGGCAAAGAGCAGGTTCGTGGCGCGCAGGATGCCATCGAGGGCCGACTGGCCGGTGCCGTGATGGTTGTCGAAGAGGTGCTTGGTGGCGCTGTCGTTCACGGCGATCACCGGGAAGGGGAGAATCCCGTCCTTGTCCATCGCACGCAGCCGGATCACTCCGGTCGTGGTCTCCTCGGTCGAGCCGAGCGGATGCTCCCCGGGTCGTTCCTTGAGGAGCGTGGTCACAAGATCGGCGCCATCGTCCATGGTGATGTGGGGTCGGGCATCGAGGACGCGGCGGATGTGGGCGTAGTAGCGATCGGCGTCCTCGGCCCGTACCGCGTACACCGGGATCCCGTCCGCCACCAGTGCCGCGGCGACGTCATCCTGGGTGGAGAGCGGGTTCGACGCGCACAACGCCACCTCCGCCCCACCTTCTCGCAGCGTCAGCATCAGATTGGCGGTCTCGGCAGTGACATGCAGGCAGGCCCCAATTCGCATTCCGGCAAGCGGCCGCTCCCGCTCGAAACGAGAGCGGATCGAGGCAAGCACCGGCATACGGCGCCGGGCCCACTCGACCCGCAACTGGCCGGCAGCGGCGAGAGAGGGATCGGCGATGTCGCTATCGGTCACGGGTGCCTCTGCTGACTCGGGTGGGCGAGGATACATCGGAGCTGACAGCTGACAGCGAGTTTGGAGTCTGGAGTTTGGAGTCTGGAGTTTGGAGTCTGGAGTTTGGAGTCTGGAGTTTGGAGTTTGGAGTTGGAACTTTGAACTCTGAACTCCAAACTCTGAACTTACTCCGCCAGCCGCCGCTTCAGCTCGGTGATCACGTCTACGGGCACCGGGTCGACCCCGGCCCGTTCGGCAAGTTCGACCGACACCAGGTCGCCGACCACGACCAGGGAAAACAGACGAGCCAGCGGTCCGGCTCCGCGGGTCTCGACCCGGCCGGCGATGCGGACCCCGGCCATCAGTTGGGTGGTGAGATCGGCGCGGCGTCGTACCCGGGGCGGCTCGTCGGGATCCTCGAGGAACACGACACCGATCGCTCGGCCGATCAGCTCCGGATACGCCGACCAGCCGACTATCTCGTTGTGATCCAACTCCGGCAGCAGCGACCACCACGCCGGGGCCTTGCCGTTCTCGTTGATCTGAGTTTTCCAGCGGCCAGCGGCGGCCGCGGTTATTGCCCCACTGCCGTAGACGATCGTGATCCTCCCGGTCAGGGAAGCGGCGATTGCTCCGGCCACCTCGTGGGCGGGACCGGCGAGCAGTGACTCCACCACGTCGGCGGCCTCTTCCAGTGCCGGACGGGTATCGGCGAGCACGGCGGCAGACTCGAGCAGGCGCACCACGGCTCCTCCGAGGTAGCCGGCAGCCGCCCGGGGCTGCGGGCCCGGGGGCACCTCCAGGAACGGGGTCCCGGCGGATGCGGCCATCGCGGCGAGCCTGCCGCCCGTGGCGGTCACGGCCAGATTCAGTCCAGCGGCAAGCGTCGCTTCGACACCGGAGATGGTCTCCTCGGTGTCGCCGCTGTGCGAAACCGCAACGACCGCGGGCCGTACCCGCTCCGCCCAGCCAGGTATGTCGTAACCCTTGTGTACCTCCACCCGGCGGCCCTGCCCAGCGGCCAGGGCCGCGGCGACGTCGCCGGCGAAGCCCGACCCCCCCATGCCCAGCACCAGCCCTTCGGAAGCGGCAGGGAGTTCCGGCACCTCGACCGCGGCCGCCCAGCGCAACTGGGCGGGCAGCTCGGCGACGAGCTGCCGCATCAGGGTCATCGCTCACCCGCGTTGGGAGGACGGGCCTCTTCGGGGAGCATCACCGGAATGCCGTCGCGCACCGGGTAGCGCAACCCGCAGCCGGTGCACACCAACTCCTCACCCTCGGCACGAAGCGAGTGACGGCACACCGGGCACACCAGGATGGCGAGCAGCTCATCGGGCACCGGCATCGGACACCTCCTCGACGACTGCGGACACCTGCGTGACGAGCTGCGCCACCGCGGCCGGATCGGGCGCCTCGACGTTGAGGCGTAGCACCGGCTCGGTGTTCGAGGGACGGAGATTGAACCAACGATCGCCCAGCGACACGGTGAGCCCGTCGAGGTGGTCGTGCTCGCCGGGGAAGGCGGCGGCCACCCGGGCAGTGGCGAGCGCAGGATGCATCACTTCCAGGTTTATCTCGCCCGACTGCGAGTAGAGCTCGAACTCGCCACGAATCTCCGAAAGCGGCCTGCCGTCCTCCGACACCAGGCGCAGCAGCACCAGCATGGCGAGGATCCCGCTGTCGGCCCGGAAGTTCTCGCGGAAGTAGTAGTGGCCGCTGTGCTCGCCCCCGAACACCGCATTGGTCTCGGCCATCACCGCCTTGATGTAGGAGTGGCCCACCCGGGAGCGCACCGGCTCACCGCCGAAGCGACGGATGGTCTCGGGCACGGCACGGCTGCAGATGAGGTTGTGCACCACGCGGGCGCCCGGGTTACGAGCGAGGTACCAGCGGGCGATCATCGCGGTCACCGTGCTTCCCGGCAGCGGCTGTACCCGGTCGTCGATGAAAAAGGCCCGGTCGGCGTCGCCGTCGAAGGCGACCCCGAGGGCGAAGGGCCGCTCCTCCATCAACGTCACCAGATCCGCCAGATTCTCGGGACGCAGCGGGTCGGGGTGGTGGTTGGGGAAGGTGCCGTCGGGCTCGAGGTACAGGCCGGTCAACACTGCGGGGATCCGCGCGAACAGTCCCGGGAGCACCACGCCGGCGACTCCGTTGCCGGCATCGGCCGCGACCTGCACCGATTCGATCCCTGCAGCCCCGGACACCTCCAGCATGTGATCCAGGTAGGCGCTCATGGTGTCGAGCCGTCGCACCTCGCCACGATGTGTCCCCTGCGGCACCCCGCTCTCGGCAAGGGCCCGGATCTCGGCCAGTCCGGTTTCGGCGCCGACTGGAGCTGCGCCAGCAAGGCACAGTTTGACCCCGTTCCATCCCTTGGGGTTGTGCGAGGCGGTGATCATCGCTGCCGGCTCCAACAGCATGCCTGCCGCGTGGTACGCCATGTCCGTGGCGATCATGCCGAGGTCGTCCACATCGACACCGACCGACGTGATACCCGAGGACAGCGCCTCGGCAAGCACGGGTGACGACAGACGGGCGTCGTATCCGACGGCGATACGCCGGGCTGCGGCAAACCGGGCAAAGGCTGCCCCGATCCGCTCGGCGACCGCCTCGTCGAGCTCGGTCGGCACCAGGCCACGAACGTCGTAGGCCTTGAATATCCGACCGAGGTCCATCGGAGCATTCTACGGAGCGATCGGCGCGCACCCTCTCCGCGGCACTCGGACGCCCATACCCAACACTCGAACCCGAACCCGAACCCAACGAGCTGCCAGTTACCAGTTACCAGTTGCCAGGCCGATGGCGCGGTTTGGGACTCAGGACTGAGGACTCCAAACTCCAAACTCTGAACTCTGAACTCCGGCCTCCGGGCTCCGGCTCGGGCATCGGGCATCGGGCATCGGGGTCACTCTGCCAGCCAATGGGCGCGCACCCTCTAGGGGTGGTCCCATTGGATCACCCCTTACACTCGCCCCCCGTGGCCCCATCTCTCACCGTGGTCGTGCCGATCCACAACGAGGCTGCCTTCCTCCCCGAGGCGCTGCCCCGGCTGCTGGGTGCCCTCGATCGAGTCGCCGCCGACGGGAAGGTGATCCTCGCCGAAAACGGGTCCACCGACGACACCGCTGCGGTGGCGTTGCGGGTCGGCGGAGGCGACCCCCGGCTCGCCGTCCTCCGCCTGGCGGCTCCCGACTACGGAGCCGCGATGCGCGCCGGATTCCTCGCCGCCCGGGGGGACTGGGTGGCCAACGTCGACATCGACTACTTCTCGGACGAGTTCCTCTCGGCAGCACTGGCCCTGGGCGGAGAGGCCGACGTGATACTGGCCTCGAAGCGGGCCCCCGGGGCGGAGGATCGCCGCGGTTTCGTCCGGCGCATGGGAACGCTCGTCTTCAACATCCTGCTCCGGGTGCTGCTCGGCTCCCGGGTCAGTGACACCCACGGCATGAAGGTGATCCGCTCCGAAGTCGTCACCGCCATCGCCCCGCAGGTGATCTCGACCAAGGACTTGTTCGACACCGAGTTGGTGATCCGGGCAGAGCGGGCCGGCTATCGCATCCGGGAGATCCCGGCCGTGGTCGAGGAGATGCGCCAGACCCGGTCGAGCCTCATCAAGCGGGTTCCCCGGACGGTACGGGGACTGTGGCGGATTCGTACCGCCCTGCGGGCGGAAGCGAAGAAGCTCTCAGCCGACAGTTGACAGCTCAGAGTTCGACTGCCTCGGCGGAGCTCACCGCTGTGTCTTCGCCAGGTCGGTCCCGGCGGCGGCGAATCACTGTCCAGGCCACCAACCCGGCGAGCGAGGCCAACGTCAGCGTATTGCCGACGAGCTCCGCACGGGTGTTGGCGAACACGATCTCCACGTGGCCTTCGGTGGGCACCACCATCATCAACGACGGAGCGGCGCGAAACGGCCCGGCAGCACCCTCGGCCTGCCAGTTGGGAAAGTAGGACACCTTCACCAGGTGGGGCACCCCGAGCGCAGTGGTGTCGAAGGCAATGCGATGGTCCTCGAGCACGACGTTGGTCACGACGCCGCCGCCGTCGACAAACCGCCTGGTGCCGCTGGAGGCATCCTCGATCCGCAACCAATCCGTAGGACCGGTCTCGACCATCCAGCGATCCAGCAGCTCGATGTCGTCGTACCAGGCAAGCGCCGCCTCGAAGAAGGAGCCCTCGCCGTCCCACACCACCGGCTCATACGCGGCGACGTCCACCAGATCGGTCGAGGGCAGCGCGAACACCGTAAAGGGTGGGGTCTCGGCGAGGACCTCGAGTCCGTAATCCTTGGCCGCGGTGGTGGCGGTCTCCGTGAGCGACACGTAATAGGCCACGTCGAAGAGCCCGAGATGGGCCACGGCACGCTCGAAATCGAGCTGGTGGTAGTTGAGGCCCGACACCGGATTCGAGGGCCGCTGGCTCACTTCCGCCGCGTTGAGGAAGTGAAACGGAGTGCTCAACGCCGACTCGAAGTAGAGCCCCTCCATCGAGGGGTGCCCCTCCGACCAGTAGGGGATCAGCATCGGTGCCATCGGCGTCCCGTAACGGTTCAGGTCGCTGTTGGCCTCCCACATGACCCGTCCCGGGGGCAAGGAGTCGAGGGTCGCCATCAGCCCGGATAGCTCGGCCCAGTTGTCGTCCTGCAGCACCGGGGTGCCGTCGCCGGCAAAGGCATAGGTCTGCTTGCCCTCGTACCCCGAGTAGTTCCATCGGGCCCACGACGGGGTCTTGGTCACCCCGCTCACACCGAGGAGCAGCATGACCACAGCGGCCACGGTGGCCAGCGCCCAGCGCGGCGACTCCCCGCCGCGCATCCGACGCGCTACCGCTTGGACCGCGGCTCCAACTCCGAGACCGGCCAGGAAGAACACTGTGAAGTACCAATAGGGCAGGAGCCGGGCGTTGTAGAGCTTGCGGAAGTCGATGAATTGGATCAGGTAGTAGCCACCCACCGGCAGCACCATGAGGGCGATCAGCGGACCCACGATCAGGCGGCGCTGCACTGCCCAGATCAGCCCGGCTGCGGCCGGCACCAGCAGGGGCCACAGCTCCCGTTGCAGCACCTTGTCGAACCCCTCCACCGGGAACCACCCCATGTCGGTGGTGTACGGGATGTGATCGAGGAGCGGAAGCGCCCAGAACCCGGCGAAAGCAAGACCCAATGCCCACGACGTCGCCAGAGTCGTCGGACCGTGGCGGCGCAGCAGCAGCGGGAGGGAGGCGAGGATCACCATCATGGTCGTGATGATGTGGGAGAGGGCGGTGAGGGCGAGCACGATGCCGGCGGCGGGACTGAACCCCCGCCCCTCCCGCACGTTGCGGATCACCAGACCCAGGTAGAAGATCGAGAGGGCGAACGACCACGAGAAGGAAAACTCCCCCGCCAGAGTCGAGAGGGTGTTGCCTCCGAAGATCGAGAAGCTCTCCATGTAGATGAAGGTGCCGCCGGCGACACCGGCGACCAGCGCCACCGGCCGCGCCACACCCAACCCCCGTGCCAGAAAGTATGAGGCGAAAGGCAGCGCCACCAGACCGGCCACGGTCACGAGCTTGAAGGCGACCCCGTAGGGCAGCACGATGTCGAGCAGCACCGTGACCAGTGCGGGAAGCGGGAAGTAGAAGTAGAAAGCCGGGAACCCGGCGTACCAGTCGTTGCTCCACCCCAGGATCCGGCCCTCGGTCAGCAGGTTGTCGCGCAGGAAGGCCGGGAGGTAGACGTGGGCTCCCATGTCGCCGCCGGTGGGAGTGTTGGCGGTGAAGATCAGATCAGGCCGCATCAGTCCGAATGCGGTCGCCGCCGCCAGGGTCAGAATCACCGGGACCGCCCAGCGCCACCACGGGGCGCGGACGCGAACGGTGGCGAGAAGCGGGGTGGCGGTGGCTGCGGTCACGGTCCGGGAGGGTACCGGTGGTCCGTCCGCAAACGGCTCAACGTCTCCGGGCCTTCTCCAGCACCGCGTTGAGGTCGATTACGCCGGAGGCGGACTCCCACCACCGGTGCTCGCACCGGTGGCACGAATTGAACGTGACGTCCGAGTCGTCGGGGAGCGTGATCTCGATTTGGATGGCATCCTGCGCGCCGCAGTTGCCACAGGCGACCGTCACGTTGTCCCGGGTCCGGCGTCCCATTGCCGTCCTCTCTCCTCATCTACTCGCCGGGGCGGACCCCCGCACCGGCTCGTTTGCGGCCTCCAACTTACCCACGTAACGCGACCTTCTACGACCATCTTCCCGCCAGTAGGCATACCAGTATGGCCCATGGGGGCACCTAGTACAGGACTCCTTGCCGCAACGCACGAACTGACTGCGCAGCGAGACCGTCGGTGCCGCGGCACCGAACTGGACCCCGTGGCCCTCGAGGCGGGCCCTGGCAAGGATCAGCAGGCGGCGCAACTGGTGCTCGTCCATCTCCAGGACCGCGTCCAGCACGTCGCGGTCGATCGCCACGATCCCGCCTAGGCGACTTCGAGCGAGACGAACAGCGGACGGACCGTGCGACGCCGATCCACCAGCGTCCAGCCCACCGGCGGGGTCATTCGCCCGGCGTGGGCCTCACAGAGTGCGTAGCCAAGGCCGGGCTGCACTGGTTCGGTTAGGTCGTCGAGCCACAGCGTCCGCCCCTGGTAGTGAAAGGCCATCACGATTCCGGCGGGGGTGCCGCAGCGGACACAGCTTTCGGTCATGGCGGGAGGATAACAACAC
>CAYTTU010000072.1:0-2513 GCA_964440905.1 uncultured Acidimicrobiia bacterium
TCGCTTCCAGGTCGACCGGCCTCTACTTCCTGATGATCACTCTCACCTTCGGCGTGATCGGATATTTCTTCTTTGGACAGGTCACCGCACTCAGCGGTTTCGGCGGGATCAACCAAATAGCCGCCCCGTCCTTCATCGGGAAGCCCGGTGATTTTGCCGGACGTCTCTATTACGTGTCTCTAGGCGTCTCGCTGTTCAGTTATCTCCTTCTGCGCTACGTGGTCGGCACTCCGTTTGGCCTGGCATTGCAGGGCATCAGGGACGACCCCGTTCGCATGAGCTCCCTCGGGTTCAACCTGGCCCTCCACCGCACTCTCGCGTTCACGCTCGCTTCTTTCGTTGCTGCCCTCGGCGGTGTTCTCTTCGTCTGGTGGAACCGTCAGATCGACCCGGCCACAATCGGAATCGGCGAGATCCTCGCCCTTCTGATCATCACCGTGATCGGAGGCATCAACCGCTTGGAGGGCGCCTGGATAGGCGCCCTGGTCTACGTCGTTGCCAACAACTATGTCCGCGACGTTCCCTTGCTCGATTCCATCGGGTTGGGCGAGGATCGCTTCACCTCGATCATCGGGATCATCTTCCTGATAATCGTCCTGGTTTCCCCCGACGGCCTGTTCGGCATCGGGTCCATGATCCGTCGTCTCTTCGGTGGCGGCGACAGGGCCGATGACGAGGGGGATGCCCCGGAATTCGGGGACAATGCCGGGCCGGAGAAAGAGAAAGAGGAAGTGCAAATGGCCTCTGTGCCGAAGGAGGAGAATTGAGTACCAATAACAAGCGCTGGTTGCCGTTCCGGCTACTAGTGCTGCTAGCAGCACTAGTCCTGTTGGCCGCGGCATGCGGTGACGGCGACGACGCCTCGGACACGACCGAGGGCGCAACCGACACGACAGCAGACGGCGGAACGGACACGACCGAAGGCGGAGGTAGCGACACCACGGCGGGCGGAGGTGAAGGTGGCACGGACGTGATCAACCTCGCCGTGCTCTCCGACTGCGAAGGCGCCTTCGGTGGATTCCATGCCCAGGACCTGGCAGGTGTGGGCGCGGCGTTCGCCGAGTACGCCGGTGCGACGATCACCGATCCCAATGATCCGGTGGCCGGCTTCACCGGTGCGGAGGTAGCCGGTGTCCCGATCGAGTTGGTGGGAGTCGGCTGTGCCGATGACACCGCCGACCGGGCCATCGAGGAGACCCGGCGTCTCATGGAACAGCTCGGTGCCGACATCATGATCGGACCATTGTCCGGTGACGAGTCGGTGGCAGTGGCTAACTATGCGTTGGATCACCCGACCCAGACGTTCGTCAACGGCACCGCAGGCGCCATGGACACGACATTGGACGTCCAGGCACCGAACTTCTTCCGCTACAACGGAGACGGGTCGCAGTGGAACGCCGGCACCGGTGACTTCGCCCACAACACGTTGGGCTGGGACACCGCCGCGGTGATCATGGACGACTACAGCTTCGGCTACACGTCGGCCGCCGGGTTCATCGCCGAGTTCTGCGCGGCAGGTGGAGACGTCACCTCGCGGGTGTTCCCGCCGCTGAACACGACCGATTACTCGTCGTTCGCTGCTCAGTTGCCTGGCCCCGATGAGGTTGACGGCTACTTCTGGGTCGTTGGCGGGACGGGAACGCTTCCCTCCGTCAGTGCCTTCGAGGACATTCATGGCCCGATCACGCCCGACCAGCACATGGGCAACCTGTTCTGGGAGTTCGTGACGTCCGAGTTCGATCCGTCGATGGACGGCGGATATGTTGGCGGGTTCGGCACCGGGGCCGACCTGGCCCTCGCGTCGGTCGCCGAGCACACCGAGATCATGGATCGTCACTTCGACGACTTCCCCGATCCCGGTGGCAACATGGCACCGGCTGCAGCCCAGGCCCACTCCGGGTTCCTGGTCAACTACTTCGTGGCAGCGAAGGCACTGATTCAGGGTCTGGAAGAAGTCGGTGGCGATATCTCC
Organism: uncultured Acidimicrobiia bacterium; assembly: GCA_964440905.1. GTDB lineage: Bacteria > Actinomycetota > Acidimicrobiia > Spongiisociales > UBA11373 > UBA11373. The sequence continues at coordinate 1,973 of CAYTTU010000072.1, forward strand.
AATGACCATGCCGCTCTGCAGGCAGCTTTGGCCGGTCTCACCGTCGAAGGCCCTTACGGTCCGATCGTGCTCGACGACAATCGTCAGGCGATTCAGGACCAGTACGTGCGTCAGATGGTGCTGAACGACGAGGGGGCGCTGACGCTCCAGACCGTGGCAGTCATTCCCGGGGTCGATCAGTCCTTCGGCGGGGCATTCACCAAGGAAGGTGGAATGCCCAGTCGGGACATCCCGACCTGCGAGGCGCGCGACGTCCCGTGGATCGGTAACGCCATCCCGGTGGTCGGCGGCGAATTGCAGAACTAGGACGAAATACGAGGGAGGCCTGAGCGAAAATGACCGAGTCATACACCGCTCCGATTCTCCGGCTCCGGGGAGTCGAAATGGCCTTCGGAGGCGTGATCGCCTTGCGCGGCGTCGATCTCGACGTCGCGCAAGGCGAGCGTCTCGGCATCCTCGGCCCCAATGGGGCCGGGAAGACGACACTCTTCAACATCGTGGCGGGTGACTTCGCCCCAACCAAGGGCACAGTCGAGATCAA
>CAYTTU010000073.1:0-4187 GCA_964440905.1 uncultured Acidimicrobiia bacterium
TACCGAGCCGATCCAGACCGGCGGGTCCCAACCCGACGATGCGGATCGGGTGGCTCACTCGAGGGGAGGGACGATGCCCGTGGACGTCCAGCTCCCGTACTTGGTCTCGACCACCACGTCGGCCGCACCAAGTGCCGCCGATACCCAGTCCTCCCAGATCTGGTCGGCCTCGCCCGAAGCGAGGTGGGTGATGGGGTCGGCAGCGACCTCCTCACGCGTCGGGGCGGTGCGCTCGGAGACGAGCAGCACATGCCAGCCGAACTGCGACTGCACGGGACCGAACACCTCCCCGATCGGGGCCTCCATCGCCGCGGCAGCGAACTCGTCGACATACACCGCAGCCGGCCGACACCCCAGGTCGCCGCCCTCACCGGTGTCGGTGGAGAGGGCGTCGGCAAGTGCGGCGAAGTCCCCCCCGGCAAGCAGTTGGACATAGACGTCCTGCGCCTCGGTCTCGGTGGCGACCAGGATGTGGCGGGCACACACCTGGGTGATCGCTGCCGGATCGGCAAACAACCCATCGAGATACTCGGGTTCGGCGGCCAGTGCCCGGATCGCCTGATCGCGCAACACCGCGATCTCGGCGTTGAAGATCATCAATCCATCGCCGGCGTCGGCCACCCCGAGCCAGTCGGCGGTGGTCTGGCCACGGGCATCGCGGTCGATGGTCATGTCCAGATAGAGCTGATCCACCTGAGCCTGGTCGATGGTGATCCCGAACTCGCTGGATAGCGCCGCCTTGACGACCTCGCGCGCCGCCAGGGCATAGATGGCGCCGCGCAGGGTGGAGTCGGCCGGGATCGACTTGCTCTCATAGAGGGCGGCGATGTTGTCGGTGGTGATCTCCACCTCACCGGCCACGGTGGCGATCAGCTCCGGAGAGGACGAGCACGCCGCAAGGAGGACGGCGAAGGCAGACACGGTGGCGAGGAACTTGCGCAGGGGAGTCACTCCGGATCGGGAGGCCACATTGTACGGATGAATTCGGCCAATCCAGACGCCGGCTGGGCAGGGAGGGGAATGAAGAGGGTGCGGGGCTTCACCTGGAGGGTGGCCCCCCGGGCGATGCGCTGCAGCCGGACCTCCTGGGAGGCGATCAGCGACACCGGGTGGAGCCGGGCCTCGCGCCGGGCCGCCACTACCTCGTCCAGGCCGACCCGCAGCGCCTCCACCCGGAGCCGAGCGACTTCGATGAGCGTCGCCGCCCGGAGGGGCAGCGGGCCGAAACGGTCGGTCCACTCGGCGACGACGTCGTCGACCGCAACATGGGTGGTGGCGGCGGCGAGGCGCCGGTAGGCCTCGAGGCGGGCGTCCTGGTCGGCCACGTAGTCCTCGGGGAGGTGGGCCTCCACCGGGAGCTCGATACGCACCTCGGGGGGTGGGGGTTCCGGTTTGTTGCCGGTCTCCAACTCCCCCACCGCCTCGGCGACCAGTTCCATATAGAGGTCGAGTCCCACCGCGCTGATATGACCCGACTGCAATTTGCCCAGCACGCTTCCTGCCCCGCGGATCTCCAGATCGCGCATCGCCAGCTGGAAAGCGGACCCCAGCTCGGCGAACTCGCCAATGGCCTCGAGGCGGCGATGGGCCTCCTCGGTCAATCGTTGGTGCTCGGGATGGAACAGGTACGCATACGCCCGCTGGCTCGACCGCCCCACCCGGCCGCGCAGCTGATAGAGCTGAGCCAGACCCAGCAGGTCGGCGCGCTCCACGATGAGGGTGTTCACCTGAGGGAGATCGAGACCGGACTCGATGATGGTGGTGGACACCATCACGTCGTAGGCGCGGTCCCAGAAGTCGAGCATCACCTGCTCCAGTTGCCCTTCACTCATCTGACCGTGGGCGACTACGAACCGTGCGTCGGGAACCAGCGCCCGGAGTCGGATCACGGCCTCGTCGATCGACTGCACCCGGTTGTGCACATAGAACACCTGGCCCTCGCGCAGCATCTCGCGCCGGATCGCCGCCGAGACGGTGCGCGCTTCATACGGCCCAACGAAGGTGAGAATGGGGTGGCGATCCTCGGGGGCGGTGGAGATACGACTCACGCTGCGGATCCCGGTGAGGGCCATCTCGAGGGTGCGGGGTATCGGGGTGGCGGTGAGGGTGAGCACGTCCACCGACTTGCGCAGCGCCTTGATCCGGTCCTTGTCCGCCACCCCGAATCGTTGCTCCTCGTCCACCACGAGAAGTCCGAGATCCTTGAATGTCACGTCTTCGCTGAGCAGCCGATGGGTGCCGATGACGACGTCCACGGTCCCCGCGGCAATACCGCGCACCACCGCCTTCTGCTCCCCTGGAGTCAGGAAGCGGCTCAATGACTCCACCCGCATCGGATACGGGGCGAACCGGCCGCTGAAGACCTGGTGGTGCTGCTGGGCGAGCAGGGTGGTCGGCACCAGCACCGCCACCTGGCGACCGTCCTGCACCGCCTTGAAGGCGGCGCGCACCGCCACCTCGGTCTTGCCGAAGCCCACGTCGCCGAACACCAGCCGATCCATCGGGGCATCCGACTCCATGTCCCGCTTTACGTCGGCGATGGCCACTGCCTGGTCCGGGGTCTCCTCGAACGGGAAGGCGGCCTCCATTTCGCCCTGCCACGGGGTGTCGGTGGAGAAGGCGTGCCCGGCGGCACGAGCCCGGGCGCGATGAAGCGACACCACTTCTTCGGCCACCGCCGCCACCTCGCGCCGCACCCGGGACCGGGTCTTGTCCCAATCGGCGCCACCCATTCGGCTGAGGCGGGGCATCTCGCCGCCCGAGTAGCGCCGCACCGCGGCGAGTTGGTCGGTGGGGACGTAGAGCCGATCCTCACCGGCGTAGGCCACCAATAGGTAGTCACGCACCACGTCTCCGATGCTTCGGGTCACCAGCCCCTCGAAGCGGCCGATCCCATGACGGCGATGCACCACGAAGTCGCCCGGCTTGAGATCGGAATAGCCCGCACCGGCGCCATCTCCCCCGGGGACCACGCGGCGGTGAGCGCGACGCCGTCCGGCGATCTCCTGCTCGCCCAGCACCGCCACCCGTAGTGCCGGGTAGACGAATCCGTGGTGGATCCCCGCAGCGACCACCGCGGAGCGATCATCCACCACTTCGGGTCGTTCCAGGGTGACGCCGGCGTCGGTGAGCACCGCGGCCACCCGATCGGCGGCCGCCACCCCGTCCATCGCCACCACCACCTGGGTGCCTTTGCCCACCAGACCGCCGATACCGCGGGCGATAGCCTCGGGGTCTCCCGGGGCGGCGTCGAGCCGGGTGACCTGCAGTGCGGGATCGTCGGGATCGGCGGCAAGCGCCGGAACCTCGAGCAAGCGATCTTCGGCAAGACCGGTGCCCCACGGCAGGTAGAGCACCGGGTGCTCGCCGGCGCTGGGAGCGCCCGGCCCCCAGGTGGGAGCCAACGCCGCCGCCAGGTCGGTCTCCTCCCGTTCCAGGTCGGCAGCCCGCTCGGCGGCCCGTACCGGATCGAACACGATCAGCCGCGTGGCGGGATGGGCCTCGGTGGCGGCGTTGTGCTCCGGGGCCATCCAGGGGAGCCACGACTCGATCCCGGGGAAGGTGATGCCGTCGGCGATGCGGTCCCAGGTTCCCACCGCCCACGGCGCCTCGTGCAGCAGGCGGCGCCCCTGGTCGGCGACGGTCCCGGTGGGGCGAACCTCGCGGGCCGGATAGGCGGTCATCACCCCGCGCCCCGCGACCGATCGCTGGCTGACCACCGAGACCGCGGTGATCTCCTCCACCCGATCGCCCCACAGGTCGATCCGGCGCACCTCCCGACCCTGGGCGGGATAGACATCAACGATCCCGCCGCGCACCGCGAACTCGCCGCGCGATTCCACCCGATCGGTGCGCTCGTACCCGAGATCGGCGAGGCGGCGCGCCAGTTCGGGAAGGTCGACCTCGTCGCCCACCGCCAGGCTCACCGGCTCCACCGCCGACGGGGACACCCGCTGGATCACGGCTCGCACCGACCCGACCACGATCGTGCCCGCATCACCGATCCGCAGTGAGTGCCTGGCAGCGGCGCGCTGCGCCATCGTTCCCAGGTTGGGCGACACGTGCTCGAACGGAAGGGTCTCCCAGGCGGGAAGGAATCGCACCCGGGTGGAGAACAACTCGACGTCGTCGGCCAGATCCTCGGCGTCGCGCTCCCCCGGCACCACCGCCAGCACCGGACCGGGTGC
>CAYTTU010000074.1:0-7024 GCA_964440905.1 uncultured Acidimicrobiia bacterium
ACGCTCGGTCGGCATCTCAAGGAGCCGTCCCTCGGTGAAGCGGTAGTAGTAGAAGCAGAAGGCGTGGATCCCGGCAGCCTTGGCTGCATCCACCTGGCGGCGCAGCACGTTCGGATCGGAAAGGTCGTAGTAGCCGAGGTCCCGGGGGGCGAGCGGTTGGTTGTGCCCCACGAAGCGGGGCAGCCCGCGGCTCACGTTGCGCCATTCGGTGAACCCCGGCCCCCACCACTCGTCGTTCTCCGGGATCTGATGGAACTGGGGGAGATAGAAGGCCACCACTTTGGCGGTAGGGGTCGAAGAGTCCAGGATCAGTTGCTCGGCCTCGAAGTCCGGACCGGCTCGGGTGGACCGGGCAGCCTCCGAGGCGATGGACGCCCGGCTGCTGCGTAGCTGCGATCGGTACTGGCGATACGCCCGCAGCCGACCTGGCAACTGGAGCGTGATCGTCCACCAGACCACCTTTATCCCGCGGCGGGTGAAGCGCCACACACGACGCAGGACACGGGAGAGGGCGCGCAGCGGGGCCGTGAACTTCCAACTGGTGGAGGTTCTCAGAGACTGCACCTCCGCAAGGGCGGCATCGCGGCTCGCCAGGGCGTCACCGAGGGAAACAGTCTGTTGCTTGGTCCGAGACTTCACCGCGGCGAGCTCGCGGTGCACGTCAACGGACTCGGCCCGCAGATCGGCGAGTTCCTGCGTGAGATCGGCGAGTTCCTGCGTGAGCTTGGCGACATGCTCCGCCGTCTCGGCGGAGTTCTGGCGCAGAGTGCGTGCCTTCGCCTCCAGGCTCACCAGGGTGTGGTGGTCCCGAATCCCCTCCCCGAGTCGGGCGAACGGCCGTCGGATCTCGGTGGCGCGCGCCGTGTCTTGTGCGCTGAACAACTCGCCGAGGGTCTCGATCGACTTGGGACCGACCCCGAGGACACCGAGCCCATGGCCGTGATCGAAGGAGAAGTGGGGGTAGTCGCCCTTGATGCGATCCCAGAGGGCGTACACGCCGAAGTCGTCGCGATGGACGTTGATGTCGTGGAACAAGATCACCCCGCGCTCCGACATCTTGGGGAGCCAGGTCGTGAAGTCCTCGGTCACATCGTCGAGGTAGTGCGCCCCGTCTATGTGGAGCAGATCGATCGAACCGTCTTCGAAGTGTCGAGCCGCCTCGGAGAAGGTGGTCCGCAACAGCGTCGAGAAGGACCGATAGCGGGCGTCGTGGTCGCTGCGGAACTGATCGAATACCTCCTCACCGTAGAACCCGGCGTGCTTGTCGCCCTGCCAAGTGTCGACCGCGTAGCACTTGGTGCCGATGTCCAGTCGCTCCACCGCCTGGCAAAACGCCATGTAGGAGAAACCGAAGTGGGTGCCCAACTCGACGAGCACCCCGGGGCGATGGGTGGCGACCACCCAAAAAGCGAACGGGGCGTGCTCCTGCCAGGCCGAGTCGACGAGGTACTCGGGGGTCCAGAATGCTGGTGGGGTGAGGGGTTCCGGTTCCATGTCCCTTGGTATGGGTGCGTCTTCAGCGTGCATTCTGCCCCACCATCGGCAAGTTGGGTATCAGTCGATAGTCACTGATGCCCGGGGGGCCGCTCGGAGGCGGGTCGCCGTCCAGACCACCGCCGTAATTGCCAGGGCGGCAGTGAGATGCAGGGTGTAGCTGGCATGAGACATCCAGGGTCCCTGGTTCATGAAGTATCCCTGGGCCGGCCACTGCTGAGAGACGTCGGGACCAATGTCCGGAATCCACATCCAGACCTTTGACGCCACCAGGGCCATGCACACGGTGACGATGGCAACCCTGCGCGTGAACCTTACCTTTTCCGACGCCATGGCTAGCGGGAGCACGAGGAAGGGATACATCGGCAGCAGTTGTCGCGTCTCGCTGTTGATCGCCATCACGATCGTGAAGACCGAGATCAGAGACAGACCGACACCGAGGCGTCCCAACGCCACGCACACCTCTTTCCACCAGGCACCCAGCAGAACCAGGGCTGGGCCAAAGTAGGCGAAGTGAGCCACCCCGAACACCAAGGGCAATGGCTCGAACCACCAATTGAAGTGGGAGAAGAAGTACATGTTCTCCAGATAGTCAAAGGGAGTGAGCGGCACCGTCTGTCGGCCATTGGCCGAAAGCGCCCCATAGGCCCAGAAGATGACGACTAGCCCGACGACCAGAACGGCGAGTCGGCTGAAAGAGAGCGACCGCAGAACTCGCGATGGTGGCGCAAGTACCGGGCTCGCCTTGAGGAGAGGATGGAGTGCGGCCAGCAGAAACCCGATCGTGGCGAGAATCCCGAGGACTCGCAGCGCACTGTCGATCGGGTCTAGTACCGCACCGTCGTCTCGATCGGCCAGCAGACCCAGCACGACGTAGCTCAGAGTGACGAGACCGAGGGCGGCCGAGACCCAGCCGCGCTTCCCGGGCGTCCCCTCGGTGGGTTTGCTCCGGGGGAGTACGAAGAGCAGAGCACCGATCAGTACCAGGCTGGGGAATACGAATGCACCTGCGATCCATCCGAGATACAGGAGGATTGGCTTGTCTGCCAGATAGCCGTACAAGAGGACAAGCCCCAGGGTAAGCGCTGTCGTGTCCGTCAGCACCGGATAGTAGAAGTTCATTTTGAGGACGGCGAAGTTGATGAAGAGGGCTCCGTAACCGATCCAGGTTCCCCGTATGGATAGGGATACGAGCCGGGCGATCCTCGACCATAGGACCGCGGACACCATCAACATCATGGTGTTCAAGATCTCGAATCCTGTGATCGCGTAGGGCGTGGTCAGCGGCTTGCCCAGGACTCGGAGAATCACCCAAGCCATTCCAGACGGGAGGATGCGTTGCACGTACCAGGCGTCGAAGCTCCGATCCCCAAGCCGGTCGGAAAACTGGACGACGTATTGTCCGTACCGGGATCCGTCCCATCCGAGCCCGTCGTAGACCGTGATCTTGTTGCCGACGTAGTGAGAGACGGTCGCTGCCAGTGCGATCAGGCCCAGCACGACGATCAGGGGCCATTGCCTCCGGATGAGTTCCAGGAGCATCGCGGGCGCCGTGCCGCGATGACGAACAGCGTCGGTCGAGTCCTCGGTCATCGCGTCTCGGTTAGTTGTCGGAACTCGTCGTAGTCGCGGATGTAGTCGTCCGGGTCATAGGGACGTGAGGCGAACACGAGCAGTGCCGCATCGGGGGAGTAGCGGTACTGGATGCCCCAGGTCATCGGAGGGAGGTAGAGCCCCACGCCGGGGTTGTTCAAGGTGAACTCCTCCCTGTGTTCGCCGTCGTCCGCAACGACGGCGCAACTCCCGCGAATGCACACGAGAAACTGTTCACACTCGCGATGGGCGTGCTCGCCTCGGGTCTCGCGGCTGGGGACGTCGTAGACGATGAAGAACCGCTGCGGCATGAATGGTATGTGCTTGCCGTACTCACCAACCGCCAGACTCCCACGAATGTCGACGAATCGCGGGAGCCTGTGCACCGTGACCCCTGTCACCGATGTGGAATGCGAGTCGGACGTTGGCTCCACTTCCGTCATCGGGTGCGGCTCCCCGGTGTCGGTGGCATCGACGTACCCGACGATGCGGGCCGGGTTGCCCACCACGATGGCGTTGGGTGGTACCGAACGCGTGACAACTGCTCCGGCGCCGACCATCGCCGCCGACCCGATCGAGAGCCCGGGGAGGATGGTGGCGTTGGCCCCGATCGAAGCCCCCCGATGAACCACCGTCTCCGGAAACGACTTGGGGTACTGCTTGCTGCGGGGGAAGGGGTCGTTGGTGAACGTGGCGTTGGGACCGACGAACACGTCGTCTTCGAGTCGAACACCGTCCCACAGCTGCACGCCGGACTTGATGGTGACCCGGTCTCCTACGGTGACGTCGTTTTCGATGAAGACCCCGTCGCAGATGTTGCAATCGGCCCCGATCTGGGCCCCGGGGAGCAAGTGTGCAAAGGCCCAGATGCGGGTGCCGGCGCCAACCTGTCGGGTTTCACAGATGGCATTGGGGTGGACGAAGAACCCGGGGTTCGGCTGTTCAGTTGTCATGCACGCCTCCGAAACGTTCCGCGAGCATCGGGATCGCCACCGGTCGCGCCTTGGTGTTCTCGTATGCCCGCCAGGCGTATGAGCCGACCAAACCGAGACCGAACAGGTTGAGACTTCCGAAGAAGAGCAGGAGGCCAACGGTCACGGTGTATCCCGGGACCGAGAACCATCCCAGGAGGCGGGCGACGACGGTGATCGAGCCGAATGCCAGCGACACCAGGATGCCCACGAGTCCCGTCACCGTGAGCAGCCGGATGGGGAGGTCGGTGAAGGCATAGACGCTGTCGGTGAGGTAATTGAGGCGCTTGCGCAGTGTCCAGGTGGAGCGGCCGGCGTGGCGCGGCATGCGCTGGTAGGGGACCTCGCTTCGGCGAAAGCCGATCCAGAAGAGCTGACCGACGAGCGACGAGCGCGCCTCGTTGAGCTGCAGCAGCTGGTCGCGGATCGTCCCCGTGCAGCCGAACACGTCCACCCCACCGGGGGGCATCTCGGGAAGGACCAGCCGCCGGTATAGACCCCAGAAGGTTCGCGAGGCGAGTCGGCGGAAGAACGGGTCGTTGCGCCCGGTACGAACGCCGACGACCACGTCGCTGGCGCCCGATTGAAGTCTGGCGAACATCTCCACGATGAGGTCGGCTGGCTCCTGCAGGTCGGCGGACATGACCGCGAGCAGGGAACCGGATGCCTTCTCGAGTCCGACTCTGATGGCGGCAAAGGAACCGAAGTTGCGCGACAGCAGCACCAGCTGGGAGGCGAACGGGGCCGCTGGGAGCCGGGACCGCAGCAGCTCGTAACAGCGATCCGGGCTGCCATCGACCACGAATACCGCCTCGACGGGTTGTCCCACGCGCTCCTGGATCTCGGCGACGACCGCTATGAGGGCATCGATGGACTCCTCATTGCGATACACCGGAATCACCAGCGAGTGGGTCATTCCCGCCACGAGTTGACTCCCGTAATCACTCGATCGACCTCCGCGTCCGTCATCTCGGGAAAACACGGCAGGGTGAGCACCTTCTCGCAGGCATCATCGGTGTGCTGCAGTCGAGTGAGCCCTCCAGGCGGTGCGGCGTAGTCGGGGTGGGGATAGTGGATGTCGGAGATGACCCCGCGCTCGCTCAGGTGGCTTCGCAACGACGATCGCTCCTCAGTAACGAACACCGCGAGGTGTACGACGTCGCCATCACCGAGGGGGAGGGGCCGCACACGCTCGTGGACGATACCGGTTCGGTATGCCGCATCGATCTCGCGACGTCTGCGGTTCCATCCCGACAGCATGGGGAGTTGGGCGGTAAGCACGGCCGCCTGGAGTTCGTCGAGGCGACTGTTGCGACCACCGGTGTCGGTGGTGAGGTACTTGCTCGTCCAGCCGTACTGGCGCAGTCGTCGGACCCTCGACATCAGCTCGGCGTCGGACCCGACGATGGCACCGCCGTCGCCGAGGGCGCCGAGGTTCTTGGTGGGGTAGAAGCTGAAGCATCCCATCTTGGCCCATGAGCCGGCGGGGCGACCCTGGAGAACGGCCCCGTGCGCCTGGGCGCAGTCCTCGATGACCGGGATGGATCCGGCGGCAGCGACGATGCGATCGATCGGCGCCATTCGCCCGTAGAGGTGGGTGACCACGACGGCGGCGGTGCTCGGCCCCAGCGCCTTGGCCACCCCAGAAGGATCGATCAAGAGGGTGCTCGGGTCGATATCCACGTAAACCGGTTGCGCTCCCACGGCCCGGATTGCGGTCGTCGAGTACCCGCCGGCATTGGCGACGGTGATCACCTCGTCGCCAGGTCCGACGTCGAGAGCGCGCAAGGCGATCTCGATGGCGTCGGTTCCGTTGGCGACCCCGACGGCGTGTGTGGTGCCACACAAAGCTGCCAGCCCAGTCTCGAACTCCGTCACTTGGGGACCGAGGACGAACCAGCCCGAGTCCAGTACCTCGCCGATGGCGCGGTCCACCACCTGGCGGATCGCCCGGGTGTGCCGCACCAGGTCGTTCACCGGGACCGGCTCTTGCAAACCGACCCCGGGAGTTGGCTCTGGGTGCTGCACCATGGCCCGTAAGACTAAGAGGTTCGCTTGCCCCGACAACGACTCGGTGCGGCCCTTGAGGGTGATATATCACCCGAGCACCGGACGAGTCGAGGCCGGAGAGCGATCCATGTGCGCCGCGGGGGTGGCGATGACCCGATAGCTACCCAGAGCACACCGAGACCTCCGGGTAGTGCGGACAGAGGCTGGCGAGTTGTTGAGAGGTGTACGGCCCGAATCTGACCACGACGACGTCCCCCTCGACCACCACGCTTCCCGGCGTTGGGAAGTCGGGCATCGTCGACGATCGGGCAACGAACTCGCCGCGCCGTTCCACGGGCAACCCAGCGAGATCCCCGAACCCGAGAGTTTGCAGAAAGAGGCGAACCCGGTGGACGTTGCCCCCATCCCACTCGAAGAAGGAGCCGCCGATCGTGTCGCTCCGGGTGACCAGAGGGGTATCTTCCCGATCCGGCATCCCCACCATCTCGAGATACTGCGGGGTTGTGTCTGCCTGACGCATCGCCGACTCGATCTCGTGGATCAGCCGCGTTGCCAGGGAGCGGTCCTGCTCCAGAGCGAGATGCGACGACCCGAACAGGCTGTTGGTGGCGACGGCGAACTGCAAGAGGACGACGCCGCTCGTGATCGCGATTGCCGTCCTCGCCCACCCGCTCCTGGGTAGGCCAAGTGCCATCACGCCCGCTAGCGCGAAGGGAAGCGCCACCAGGAACCGAAGGGCGATGTGACCCCCCGAGAGCAGACCACCGGCAAACGGAAGGCCCAAGACGATGGGGAAGGCGATCAACATCGCGATCCGGGTGAGCGGACGCTGCGGCGACCTCGCCTGGCGCCAGGCAAACGCTGCAAACAGCATGGCGATCAGAATCGGCAGAGCCCACGCGGCGTGGGCGAACACCGAGTCGTCCCCGCGGTAGACCCTCAGTGCCGTGCGAGCC
>CAYTTU010000075.1:0-3940 GCA_964440905.1 uncultured Acidimicrobiia bacterium
CATGGCTCATGGCTCGGCGGCCGGTAGCGGCTGCCGCCATAGACTCCGGCCCTCATGCCCGCCCCCATCGCCGTGCTCTCCGGCATCGCGCTGCGCCGCCCCGGCACCCTGGTGCTGCGCCGGGTCGATCTGGAACTTGCATCCGGTGAGGCCGTAGGCCTATTCGGAGCCAACGGATCGGGCAAGACCACGCTGCTGCGAGTCCTGGCGACGCTACTGCGGCCCAGCAGCGGCACCGGGTTGGTTCTCGACGCCGCACTGGGGTCCGCGGAGGTGGAACGGGTCCGGCCCCGGATCGGGCTGGTGGCGCACGAGCCCGCCCTGGCGCCGCACCTCACCCTGGCGGAGAATCTCGATCTGGTGGCCGATCTCGCCGGGCTCCCCCGCGCCGCCGCCGCCGCGGCGCTGGGCGACGTCGGTCTGGAGGGCGCGGCACACCGACTGGTGGTGCATTGCTCGAATGGGATGAAGCGCCGCGCCGAGGTGGCCCGAATCCTGCTCACCACCCCCGACCTGCTGCTGCTCGACGAGGCCCACGTCGGACTCGATCCGGCGGCGGGGCGACTCGTCGCCCACACCGTGAAGTCGGTCACCGCTCGGGGGGGTGCAGTGGTGCTGGTGTCCCACGAGCGGGAGCGGGCCGCCACGATCGTGAGTCGCGCCGTCGAACTGCGCGACGGCGTGCTCGAGGCGGTGCCGGCGTGACTCGCCACATCGGCGTGCTGCTGCGAGCCCACCTGCGCGACGAGCGCCGCGCCGGCGAGGTGACCCGGGTGATCATCCCGTTCGGAGTGGTGGCGCTCTTGGTGATCCCGATGGCCGTAGGCATCGACAGCCCGCTGCTGGATCGCATCGGGCCGGGGCTGTTCTGGGTGGTGCTGCTGCTCTTTGGCACGATCGTCACCCAGAGGCAGAGTGCCGCCCTGGGCGAGGCGCGGCGAGACCTGCTCGCGCTGCTCGGGGTCGATCCTGCGGCGCGCTTTGCCGCCGGATCGATCGCCGCCGCGGTGTTGTTGCTGGGGTTCGCCGCAGTGTGCGCCGCGGTCACCGTGGTGCTCTACGACCCGCGCCTCGTCGGACTGCCGTGGCTGGCGGTGATCGTGCCGCTGGCCTGCGCCGGCCTGGCGATGGTGGGAACCATCGCCAACGCGGTGTCCGGGGGCATCGGGAACCGCAGCAGTCTGGCCCCGCTGCTCGTGGTCCCGGTGTCGGTCCCGATCCTGCTGGCGGCGGCGCAGGCCACGGAAGGTTTACGGGCGGGCGCCGGTATCCTCCGCTGGATCCTGCTGCTCGCCGCCGTGGATGTCGTCCTGGCGATGGCAGGAGTGCTTACCGCCCGCCCCCTGGAGGACACGTGATTCGGCCGCTGGACGCCGCCGCCGCCCTGATGGTGGCGACCGCCCTGGTGCTCGGGCTGGTCGTGCCCCCCGATGCGGTCCAGGGCGACCTGCAGCGGATCATGTATGTCCACGTGCCGTCCGCCTGGCTGGCCTATCTCTCGTTCTTCATGACCCTGGTGGGAAGCGTCGCCTACCTCCGCACCCGGCGCATCCGCTGGGACCACTTCGCCGGGGCGTCCGCCGAGGTGGGCGTGGTGTTCACCGGTCTCGCCCTGGCAACCGGGAGCATCTGGGGCAAGCCGGTGTGGGGGGTGTGGTGGACCTGGGACGCCCGACTGGTGCTCACCGCCGTGATGTTCTTCGTCTACCTGGGGTACCTGGCGTTGCGGCGTTCGATCGCCGACCCGGAACTGCGTGGCCGGCGAGCGGCGGTATACGGAATCGTGGCGGTCCTACAGATCCCGGTGGTGCATTTCTCGGTGGTGTGGTGGCGCGGGCTGCACCAACCGCCAACGGTCCTGCGCCCCGGCGACCCCCAGATCGACGGCCCACTGCTGGCGGCGCTGCTGGCAGCGGTGTTCGCATTCACCGTCGCCTACGCCGCCCTGGTGTCGCGCCGTGCCGAACTCGCCCGCCTCGAGGACGCCGCCGCCATGCCGGGGACCGACTCCGCCGTGGCCGGTTCCGGCGTGGCGCCGCCGCGGATCGTGGAGGGACGGTCGTGACCGACTGGGGGTGGGTGAGCCTCGCCTACGTGGTCGTGTACGGCACCCTCGGCGGATATGTGGTGGGCCTGGTGCGGCGGCGACGCCGGATCCGGGGCGGGACCGGACGATGAGGCGCTACCGGCTCTTTCTCATCGCCGCCGGCGGCCTGCTGGTGGTGATCATCGGGTTTCTGATCTCCAACCTGGGCGACAACCTCGTCTACTACCGCACGCCCACCGAGGTGGTTTCCGATGACACCGCAGCCAACGACGGGCGCTTTCGCCTCGGCGGCCAGGTGGTCCCGGACACCATCCTCCCCGACGGCGACCGCACAACCTTCTCCCTGGGAGACGGCACCTCCATGGTGGAGGTATCCCACACCGGCGTTCCACAGCAACTCTTCCGTGAGGGCATCGGAGTGGTGGTCGAGGGCACCTGGGACGGTGCGGTGTTCCACAGCGACGAGATGATCATCAAGCACGACGAGCAGTACCGCACCGAGGACGGCGGGGTGTACACCCCGGACTCCCGCTACCCGTGACCGCCTACCTCGGCCTGGCCGGTGTCGCCGTTGCGGCAGCGAGCGCGGTGACGCTTGCCATCGTCGGCTTTCGGGTATTCACTCGGAATGGTGCCGGGGCGGGTCAGCTGAGGGTTCCGGTGTGGGGACTGCTCGGCGGTGCCATCGTCGCCATGCTCGCCCTGGAGATCGCCCTCATCGGCGACGACTTCTCGCTGCGCTATGTCGCCGAGAACCACAACCGCGACACCCCGCTGCTGTTCACCATCGCCGCCGCCTGGGCCGCCCTCGAGGGCAGCATCGTGCTCTGGGGGTTGGTGCTGGCCGGATACGCCCTCTGGGTGCACCGCGGGGTGGCCGAGGGCGATCGCATCGGCGCCGCCGCACTGGCCGTCATCGGCATCGTGGCGATCTTCTTCTTCGGGATGATGCTCACGGTCGCCAGCCCGTTCACCACCCTCGATCCGGTGCCACTCGACGGTTCGGGAGCCAACCCGCTGCTGCAGAACCACATCCTGATGGCGTTCCATCCCCCGATGCTGTACATGGGCTACGTGGGGATGACGGTGCCATTCGCCTTCGCCATCGCCTCATTGCTCGCCGGCGACGGCACCACCGCATGGCTGGAGCGCACCCGGCGCTGGACCCTGATCGCCTGGACCTTCCTCACCTTCGGAATCATCCTCGGCGCCTGGTGGTCGTACGAGGTTCTGGGTTGGGGCGGCTACTGGGCGTGGGATCCGGTGGAGAATGCCTCGTTCCTCCCCTGGCTCACCGCCACCGCCTTCGTGCACTCGGCGGTGGTGCAGCGCCGCCGCGGGATGCTCCAGGCGTGGAATGTGGCGCTGGTGATCGGCACCTTCGCCCTCACCATCCTCGGCACCTTCCTCACCCGCTCCGGGGTGGTCGCCTCGGTGCACTCCTTTACCCAGTCGGCGGTGGGACCGGCACTGCTCGGGTTTCTGCTGGTGGTGCTGGTGGCTGCCTTCGGGTTGTTCGCCTTCCGCGGCCACCTGGTGGCCTCCACCCCGCGTCTCGACTCGCTCGCCAGTCGGGAGGGGGTGTTCCTCCTCAACAACCTGCTCCTGGCCCTTTTCGCGTTCGTCGTGCTCATCGGGACGCTGTATCCGATGATCCTCGAAGCGTTCAGCGGCGATCGGGTCTCGGTCGGTGCACCATGGTTCGATCGCGCCGCAATACCCATCGCCCTGGTGCTGCTCTTCGCCCTGGGCCTGGGACCGGTGACCCCGTATCGCCGCGCCCGGGCCTCGATCCTGTGGGAGCGGCTGCGCGGCCCGCTGCAGGTGACCGCGGTGGTGGCGGCCCTGGCGGCGCTGCTCGGGGTGCGCGCCATCACCGTGCTCGCCACCATC
>CAYTTU010000076.1:0-10847 GCA_964440905.1 uncultured Acidimicrobiia bacterium
GAGATGTAGGCCGAGGTGGTGAACACCACGTCGGCGCTCCGCAGGGGGTGACGCACCAGCTGTCGGGTGATCGGGAACGCCGCCGGCACCACGACCTCGGCGCCGTGGCACAGCACCGCGTACGGCACCCCGGTGTGACGACGCAGCCGTGGCCCGAGGTGGGCGAGGGGATGGGGAGCCCCGAACAGGATCACATCGGGATGGAACTCGGCCACATGCTGCGCCACCCAGCGATGCACTGCAGAGGTGGGCCACATGAATCGCCGCCGTCCGCGAAACACTGCAGGCTCGTCCGGGGCCCCGCGGTGGAACGGCGCCAGCACCCGGACCTCGGCATCGAGCGCCGCCACCAGCCCCCCGAGGTACTGCTGGATGCCGCCGGGCTTGGGCGGATAGTCGTTGGTGACGAGGAGGACCCTCATCGCAGTGGCAGGTTGTAGTCCACCAGCCGCATTCCCCCCGGGGTGAGCTGGATCCGGGTCAGGCCGGTATTGCTCGGCAGACCGAGGGTGCGATGGCGCAGCCAGGGAACGCCGACCACCCGTGCCACCAAAGCCCAGATCGCTCCCCCATGACTGAAGAACGAGAGGTGCTGGCCGGGGTTGGATTCGGCCACCGCCGAAATCAGCCGGGCCATCCGCTCCCCGGCACCGGTAAAGGTCTCCCCGCCGCCTCCGCCGCGGGGAAGATCCTGCCCCTCTTCGATCACCGCACGCCACTCATCGGGGAAGCGCTCCTCGATCTCGGAGGTGGTGAGGCCTTCCCACGCGGCGAAATCGATCTCCATCAGGTCGGGCTCGACACAGGCGATCAGCAGGTGTCGCCGGGCGTATGCCTCGGCGGTGTGCCGGGCCCGCTCCAGCGGAGAGGCGAACAGCCGTGTTGCGCCGTCATTGCGCGCCGCGAACCGCTCGATCTGGGTGCGGCCGTGCTCGCTGAGCGGTCCATCGGTGCGACCGTGCCACCTTCCGTCGACGTTCGCCGCGGATTCGGCGTGGCGCACCAGAGAGATCGTGTCGGGGCCGAACGGCTCCGGGAAGGCGTGGCGGGCGTCGTTGTACCACTGCAGGAGAAACCGATCGGGAGCGGCGACGATCTCTGTCACCGAGGCATTGCGCACCCGTTCCAGTGGCCAGGTCCTTCCCCGACCGGTCACCTGCAGTCCGCCCCCCACCACCGAGTGGATCACGCCCCCGTGGGTGATCACCAGCACCCGTGAACCCGGTGGGGTACGGGCTACCAGATCGGTGAGTGCCCCGCCGATTCGGGCGGAGAACTCGTCCCAGCTCTCGCCACCGCCCATCTGCACCGGGAGTCCCTGACGCAGCGCCGCCGACTCGTCGGGATAGCGCTGCTCGACCTCTTCGCGGGTCAGACCCTGCCATCGGCCGATGTCCACCTCGCGCCATGCAGCGTCGGGAACCGCATCGAATCCGGCAAGGGCAGCACTCTGACGGGTGCGGGGCAGATCCGAGGTGAGGATGAGGTCGAACTCGCGCCCGGCGAGTCGCTCACGGACGGCCCGGGCCTGGAGCACGCCGTGCGCCGAGAGCGGATGATCGCTCTGGCCCTGCCACACCCCGGCGGCGTTGGCGTCGGTCTCGGCGTGGCGAACGAATGTGATGTCGATGCTCAGGGAATGACTCCGGGCGGGTGCCCCAGGCTAGACCCCGAACCCGTCATCGAGTCCGCCGTCAACGCGGTGCGGTGGTGAACAGCGCCACCAGTGACGCCACTGCCACCACGACAGCGACCAGGCCCGGCACGATCACTCCGCGCCAGCGGGATCCGACGGTGTCGGCGGCGACGACTGCGCGGTGGGCGCGCGATCCCACTCCACCGTAGGCACCAGCTTCGATCAGCCGACGCACGTTCTCCCAGGAGCCCGCGGCGACACCGCCCCAGAAGGCGAGCGCCCCGCCGCAGACCACCGCACCAGCCACGGCTCCGAGTCCGGCGGCCGGACTCACGGTGACCGCTACCACCGGTGCCGCCAGCACCGCGGCGGTGGCATACACCCCGCGTCGCGGCGATACGGCGTCGGACTCGGCGGTGGTGCTCAACCACCCGGCGCCGTACCAGACCGCGGCGACCCCGAGGAGCGCCCCCACTGCAGCCCAGGCACCCACCGGATCTAGGGCGGCGCGACGAAGTCCGATCAACAGAAGCGTCAGTCCACTGAGGGCGCCGACCAGCGTCGTCGTGCCTCGGCCGACGGTGCCCACCGCGCTGGCCGCGGCGATGAGATCGGCGGCGGCATCGTGGTCTGCAATCGGGGCATCCGCGGCGGGAGGCAAAGTGCGGTCGGCAATGAGCGCCAGCTCCAGACCGGTGGCCAGCGAGGCCAGGCACGCCGTCATTGCGGAGACTGCGAGCACCAGGGCGAGGTCGTGCTGATCGGCAAGTCGGCCAAAACGATCGGCGGCGACCCCGGCGGCGGCCACTCCGGCGAGCAGCCATCCCGTTGCCCGGGCAGCATCGGCCGAGCCTGTCGTGATCACTGCGGCGGCTCCGGTTCGAGCCCGCGCCGCCACGCGTTTCGCCGGTCGCCACCGGTCGGTGGTGTAGAGGCGGACCAGTTCACCCACCACGACCACGGCGCCGGCACCGGCGGTGATCGCCAGCCCCAGTCCGATCGGGTGGCGCACTCCCGACGGCGGGATCAGCGCCGCGATCAATGGGCCGCCGGCTCCCACTAGTGCTGCAGTGATCCAACCGCGCCACATCACGGTCCGCGCCGCATCCGAACCGATGCTCACCGCCGATGCCGCCACCGCGGCGGCGACTCCGATGGTCACCGTGATCAGGGGCCACGCTGCGGCATCTCCAGCCGCAAACCAGGCGCCCGAGGTGGCGGCGAGGACGGCGAGCGCGGTCAGTTCGGGGAGGAAGGAACGCGGCTCGGAATTGGGGGTGACCCCGAGACCCATCGCCATCGCCGCGGCGGCGGCGCCGGCACCGAGGGCACCCCCGACCAGTGCCAGATCGGCGCCGTCGGCGAT
Organism: uncultured Acidimicrobiia bacterium; assembly: GCA_964440905.1. GTDB lineage: Bacteria > Actinomycetota > Acidimicrobiia > Spongiisociales > UBA11373 > UBA11373. The sequence goes on from CAYTTU010000076.1 coordinate 3,003, forward strand.
GAGACGCGTCACCGCCGCTGCCAGCAGTCCGAGACCTGAGGCGGCGGCGACGAGGCGGCCGGCGTGGGTGGCGGCTCGAAGCGGTGCTCGCCACGGCTGACGACTAATCCCCAGCGACCCGGAGAGGAGCACCACCAACCCGCCTGCCAAGGTGGCCGCCGATGCCGCCAGCGACCATTGCGGCACCAACGCCGCACCCGATGCCGCGACGGCGGCAACCGATGCCAGCGTGACCAGCCCGATCACCGCCACTCGCCGCGGCACTCGAATCGTGGGGATCACCGGCCCGACGGCACCCGCCGCCACGACGACGCCGATCCAGGCCCAGGTCGCGGGATCCACGGTGGTCCTCCTGTGAAGCGGGGAGTATATGGAGGACCCCCGGCGCTACCCTCGGTCACCGTGTCTGCCGAGCCGCCCGAGCACAGCACCTGGATCCATTCCGAACGGGGACTTCCCACCCGATTCGTCCGGCCGCTGCTGCTTTTCACCCACATCGAGTCCGCCGGAGGCGCGGTGCTCCTGGCGGCGGCGGCGATCGCCCTCTTCTGGGCGAACGCGCCGTTCGGCGAGAGCTACGAGAGGTTCTGGAACACCCCGGTAGATATCACCGTCGGAGCGTTCCATCTCGAGGAGACCCTGCGTCTCGTGGTGAACGACGGTCTGATGGCGGTGTTCTTCTTCGTGGTCGGTCTCGAGATCAAGCGCGAACTGGTGACCGGTGAGCTGCGCCGCCCCCGCGCCGCCGCCCTCCCGGCGATCGCAGCCCTCGGAGGCATGATCGCCCCGGCACTCATCTACCTCTTCTTCACCGTGGGGACGGACGCCGCCCACGGCTGGGGTATCCCGATGGCGACCGACATCGCTTTCGCCCTCGGGGTGGTGGCTCTGCTCGGGACCAGGGTTCCGATCGGAGGAAGGCTCTTCCTGCTGGCACTGGCGATCGCCGACGACATCGGGGCGATCCTCGTGATCGCCCTCTTCTACACCTCGGAGCTCAGCCTGGCGTACCTGGCGTTGTCGATCGGGAGCCTGGTCGCTATCGGGGTGGCATCGCGGGTCGGAATCCGGTCGCTGGCGTTCTACGTGCCGATGTCGCTGGCGGCATGGTTCTTCCTGCTCGAGAGCGGGGTGCACGCCACCCTCGCCGGAGTCGCCATCGGTCTGCTCGCTCCGGCGCGGGCGATGTACGACGACCGCGAGTACCGCGACAAGGCGCAGCGCATCATCGATGCCAACGAGGTCGAGTTGCGCCAACCGCATCCCACCGAGCGCCTCGATGCCAACGCCCTGGCGCTCTCCGCTATCGCCCGCGAGTCGGTCGCCCCGCTCGACCGGGTAGAACTGGCGCTCCACCCCTGGTCGTCGTTCGTGGTGGTGCCGATCTTCGCCCTGGCCAATGCCGGAGTGCGCTTCGCTGGTGTGGATGTGCTCGATGCCGCCACCGATCCGGTGGCGCTGGGAGTGAGCGTCGGCCTGTTGGCGGGCAAGCTGGTGGGGATCATGCTCTTCACCTGGCTGGCGGTCCGGTTGCGTCTCGGGGTGCTGCCTCTGGGAGTCCGGTGGGCGCACGTGGTCGGGTTGTCGCTGGTGGCGGGCATCGGGTTCACCGTGTCTCTCTTCATCGCCGGCCTGTCCTTCGACAACGCAGCCACGGCCGATCTCGCCAAGACCGGGATCTTCGTCGGTTCCGCCCTGGCCGGAATCCTCGGCTATCTGGTTTTGCGCACCATGGCTCCGGCGAAGAGGAGCGCCGACGACGCGTGAGCGCCGATCGCAACCAGCGGATCGGTGAGACGCTGGCGGCGTGGCGGGCCACACCGGAGATCTCCGACCGCATCGTCCACGTCGAGACCGTCGCGGCACGAGGTGCCATCCACCAGGATCCTGATCCTCCCCTGCCCGAGCAGCTGCGTATCGCGTTGGCCGCCCGCGGCATCGAGCGGTTGTATCGCCATCAGACCGACGTGATCTCCCGGGCGCGCCGCGGGGTACACACCGTCGTCGTCGCCGGAACCGCCTCGGGAAAGTCGCTGTGCTACCAGGCTCCGATCGCCGAGGCGGTGCTGTCCGATCGCACCGCCAGCGCGCTCCTGTTGTTCCCCACCAAAGCCCTGGCCCGCGACCAGTTCCGGTCGCTCCACGAACTCGACCTCAAGGATCTGACCGCCGCGGTGTACGACGGCGACACCGATACCGAGTCGCGCGCCTGGGTACGTCGTCACGCCAACGTGGTGCTCACCAACCCCGACATGCTCCATGTGGGCATCCTCCCGGGCCACGCTCGCTGGGCCCGGTTCTTCCGCAACCTGAGGTTCGTCGTGGTGGACGAGGTGCACGTGCTGCGTGGGATCTTCGGCAGCCACGTCGGCAATGTGCTGCGTCGCCTGCGTCGCGTCGCCCGCCACTACGGATCGGACCCGGTCTTCCTCGGATCTTCGGCGACGATCGGCAACCCCGGCGAGCTGCTCGCAGCCCTGACCGGTGTTGCGGTGGAGGTGGTGGACCGCGACGACTCCCCCGCCGGAGTGCGACATCACGTGTTGTGGAACCCCGAGCTCGGCGAGGACGACCTGCGCCGCAGTCCGATCGCCGAAGCGACGGAAGTGTTCGTCGACCTCGTCCGGCGCGAGATTCCGACAATCGCATTTGCCCGCAGCCGCAAGGGCGTCGAACTGGTCTACCGGTGGGCGCGGGAACGGGTGGGCGACGAACTGGTCGGTCGCATCGCCCCCTATCGCGCCGGATACCTCGCCGAGGAGCGCCGCCGGGTGGAACGGGCGCTGTTCTCAGGAGAACTGCTCGGGGTCGCCGCCACGAATGCTCTCGAGTTGGGGATCGACGTCGGCGGACTCGACGCCGCGGTGCTCGCCACCTTCCCCGGCACGGTTGCCTCATATCGCCAGCAGACCGGACGGGCGGGGCGGTCCACCGACGAGTCGCTGGCGGTGCTGGTGGCGGGACAGGATGCCCTCGACCAGTGGTTCATGAACCATCCGGCCGAGTTGTTCCGCCGTCCGTCCGATGCCGGCGTGGTCAATCCGGAGAATCCCGAGGTGCTTCGTGCCCACCTGGGGTGCGCCGCTTACGAGATCCCGCTGGCAACGGAGGAGGCGGTGGACACATTCGGCCAGGCCGTCGAAGAGATCGCGGTCGACCTGGTCACAGACGGGACCATGCGGGTCCATAACGGACGACTGCACTGGGCCGGCGGACGGTCACCGGCGTCGGCGGTGGATATTCGCACCTCGGGCGGACCCCCGTTCACCATCGTCGACGACACCGGGGACATCATGGGCACCGTGGACGAAGGTCGGGTGGCGTCGCAGACCCATCCCGGTGCGGTGTACCTGCACCAGGGGGACACCTACCTGATCGACTCGGTGGACTGGCAGGACCGCGTGGTGCGGGCGCGTGGGGGCGAGGTCGACTACTACACCCAGCCGGAGCAGGACACCGACATCACCGTCATCGCGGTGCACGGCAGCGGCAGGCTGGGAAGGTTCGGCCACCACCACGGTCTGGTCGAGGTGGACGAGAGCGTGGTGGCGTTCAAGCGCAAGCGAATCGCCGATCGCAGCGTCCTTTCCTACGAGCCGCTCGACCTCCCGCCCCGGCATTACACGACCCAGGCGGTGTGGTTCACAATCGACGAGAAGACCATCGACGACGCCCGCGTCACCGCCGCCGACCTGCCCGGGGTGCTCCATGCCGCCGAGCACACCGCAATCGCCATGCTGCCGCTGATCGCCATCTGCGACCGCTGGGACATCGGCGGGCTCTCCACCCCGTATCACCCCGACGTCGAGGGTGCGGTGTGGTTCATCTACGACGGATACCCCGGCGGCTCGGGGATCGCACCGATGGCGTTCTCCGCGGGAGAGCGGCACCTGCGGGCCACGCTGCAGGCGTTGCGCGACTGCCCTTGCTCCGACGGATGCCCCTCATGCGTGCAGTCCCCCAAGTGCGGCAACTACAACGAGCCGCTCGACAAGCACGGGGCGAGGCGACTGCTTGAGGAGGCACTGCGCTGAAGAGTTCAAAGTTGAGAGTTCAGAGTTCAGAGTCGGATCACACTCCTTCCGTCAGATGCTGAGTTGCCATATGGTCTACCATATGGTCATGGCTCGGAAGGAAGTCCTGGTTCAGCTCGAGGACGAGCTCGTCGCCGACCTGGATCGGATCGCCGCCGAACGGGGCATGAGCCGCTCGGCTCTCCTGCGCCGAATCGCCGCGGCGTTCATCCTGGCTGAGGACGAGGCGAAAGCGGATGCGCAGCTGGTCGCCTCGTACACCGCCCACCCACAAGACGAGGCGGAGATCGACGCCTTGATGCGGGCGGGACTGGAGACCCTCCCCGAGTGGTGACCAGCCGTGCCATCCACTGGGCCGACTTGCCCGCCCCGTACGGGCGGCGACCGGTGTGCGTGCTGACCCGCAAGGCGGCGGTGGCGGTGCTCACCGGGATCACTGTCGCGCCGCTGACCACCAACATCCGCGGGCTCAGGTCCGAAGTAGCCGTTGGCCCTGCGGAGGGGCTGCACACGGAATCCGCCATTTCGTGCGACAACCTCATCACCGTGAACCGGAAGGTGATCGATCCCGATCCGATCGGCACCCTGGGATCGGCCAAGAGGCGGGAACTCGACCGCGCGTTGAGATACGCGTTGGCGATCAGGTGACGCGGGTGGCGGACGCTCGATGCGTCCGCCACCCGCAAGCTGTCAGCTCTCAGTGTCGGCTGTCAGCTCAGTCTCCTGCAATGAAGTACACCCACTCGCCGTCGGCGGTGATCCCGACCCGGTAGCCGATGTAGCCGCCGAATTCGGCATAGAAGGCGAAGTCGTCGTCGTCGTACAGAGGTCGCAGTGCCTCACGATCCGCCTCGGAGACCGCAACCCACTCGGTGACGAACGCCGACGGCCAGGCGTAGTAGGTGATGTCCTCGGCGGACTGGGTCCCCACCGGGCGGTTGAGCAACTCGGCCAGGATGAAGAGCACCCGTTCCCCAGCCGCCTCGCGCTCCTGCCAGTAGGCGATGGGATCCCCGTCGATGCCAAAGGTGTGGGAGAACCCGTCACCCAGCTGTGCGGCCAGTGCCTCCCAGTCGCAAGCCTGCGCCGCGGCATGGATGGCGGCGCGCTTGGCAGTCACCGCCTCTGGCAGCCCGGTCTGTTCGACCAGGTCCGCGGCGAGGGCGCCGGAGCAGCCAATTGGGGACAGCGTGGTGACGCTCGCACCGGCGGCGGGCACCAGCCACACCGGGTGCTCTCTCACATTGGTCTGGCTTCCGTCCATCGCCGAGGACTCCCAGGCGATCAGGCTTCCCATCTGCGGAGCATCGACCTCGTAGGGGATGGTGATCTCCCACCCACCGCGGCACCCGGTGCCACAGGTGGCGGTGGTGAAGCCCTCCCAGATGATCAGCCCGTCGGCGTCGGTGAGCGCCAGGCTCACTGTCGCCTCGAACACGTTGGCGGTGCCGGTCGCCACCATCGGGTTGGCCCCGTACAACCCTCCGTACACCGGGCTGTCGATCATCACCGCCGGGAGCAGCGACTCGAAGTCGGCGCTGGTGGCGGGGTCGTTCACGATGATCCCCTCGCCACCGAACACCGTCGTGGGAACCCCATCGACCTCGAAGCGGACCCCTTCGACCCCGTCGAAGGCATCCAGCGTGAACACCACCTGGGCGAGACGGCCCATCATCGACAGGGTGCCGCCGCCGGAGACGAACTCGGAAGAGAAGTCCACCGTGACGATGCCGTCGGCGCCGTAGTCGACGTCGAGCAGCACGGTTCCCTCGGGGACTGCAGTCGACATGCCGGGGACCGCAGCCATCTCATCGGGTGTCGGGCCGTCGAGCAGTGCGGCCATCGCACCGTCGAAGTCGTTTCCCTCCACGATCCGCGCCACCGGCACCAGGAAGGGGCCTCCCTCCCAGCCGGGACCGGTGGTGTCGAGGAAGAAGTACGGCGCCTGACCCGAGTACTGCGGCGGGTTGGGAGCGGAGGTCGTGCTGAACTCCGTCGTGGTCACTGCGGTCGTGATCGTGGTCTCGCCGCCGGCGAGTTCATCGCCCTCCCGGTCGCCGAGGAACCACAGCAGGCCAAAACCGATCACCGCCACCGAGACCGCCGCCACCGCGGCACTGGCCCATCCCGGCAGACCGGGACGAGCGCGACGGGACAGGATGCGCTCTGCCATCGCCATCGGGGCGCCGGGCAGGTCGCCCGGAACCGGGTTGTGTCGCTTCATCTCGTCGAACGGGTCGCGGCTCATCGTGCACCTCTCTCATCCCATGCTGCGTTCAGCCGGGCACGGGCCCGGTGCAGCCGGACCACGGCTGCGTTCTTGGAACACCCCAGTGCGTCGGCCAGGCCTTGCGGGCCCAGCCCCTCCCAGGCGACCAGCATCAGCACCTCACGGTCGTCGTCGCGCAAAGAGGCGAGCACCTGGTCCAAAGCCGTTGGATCCGGCTCGGTCCGGCGCTCCGGCTCGGACAGCGCCCGGGCCTCGAGGCGTTCCCGCCTCCGGTTGGAGCGCTGGTGGTTGGCCACCACCCGGCGCGCCACCCCGTACAACCAGGGCAACGCCTCTGGTTCGTCGGGGACGCGGCGGATCCTCCGCCAGGCCACGGCGAACACTTCGGCGGTCACGTCGGCGGCGTCGTCCCTGCCGATGCGGCGGGCGGCGTAACCGAACACGGCGCCGTAGTGGCGTCCGAACAGGTCACGAAAGGAATCCTCGAGGGAGACCCCCCGGGACCCGGCGCGGGCCACAGTCATGGTGCTGTCCATGGTGGTACATGTCCGGAAGGGGGCTGGGATTACGCGGCAGGGCACACCCCAGCCGTGCGCGGGTCAGGCAACAACACCACCCGGGTGGTGGGGTCAGGGGCCCCGACGGGCCACTGCTGTTCGACTGCCGTATGTCAGATGCTGCCTTCCGCGGGAAGACGACCGCTTTCAGGAGCGCAGGGACCGGACGCCAACCGGACCCGAGATCCCGCGCAAATCGATCTCTCGATGTACCGCGACATCGTCTTCCATTCCTGAGGCGGTCCACGCCGCATCGCTCACGAGCACCTCACCGGCTGCCGCCGCTGATGACAATCGAGCCGCGACGTTTACGCTCTCGCCGAGTGCGGTGACGTCGCTGATGGACCCTTCGGCCCCGCTCGCGGTTCCCACGTACGCGGTCCCGGTGTGGACACCGACGCCTACCGGTACCCACGCGCCCTCTGGTCCTTCGTGACCGGTGGCCTTCAGGATCCGGCGCGCTGCCTCGATGGCCAGCGCAGCGTGCTTGCTTCCGGTGAAAACCGGAAGGTAGAGACCGATCACTTCGTCACCAACGAACTTGTCGACGTACGCATCGGTCTCCACGAGCACCTCGCTGGCCGCCTTGTAGAAGCGATTCATCAGCTTCCCGAAGGCGGTGTCGCCCAGCTGCCGAGCCAATTGACTCGACCCACGCACATCGACGAAGAGCATCGAGAGTTCTACTTCCGCACCGCCCGGGTGCGTATGGCAGAAATCCATTCAGAATTCACAGAAACGCGGGTTGTGCACGTAGGGGCCGCGTCCGATTCGCCGCATGAGAAACGAACCCGGCCCCTGGAGAGGCGCAAGACAGTTCTTGCATCGCTTCGACCCCGGAACGCGCGCAAAACGCCGCCGGTCGCGAGCCCAATCGAACTGTCCGCTCAGAAGCGCCTGCCAGGCCTCGTCGCCACTCCGGGACTCTTCCACAAGTACTCCCTGGTCGCCACGCGGGACAGTACTCCTTCGCGACAGCAGCGGCAGGAACAGGCGAAAGGCGGCTTACCGGCACGCGTCAGGC
>CAYTTU010000077.1:0-18728 GCA_964440905.1 uncultured Acidimicrobiia bacterium
GCAACCCATCGAGTTGCCGCAGTTCAAGCAGCGGTAGCACGAGCCGTTGCGCACGGTGATGTGACCGCATGTGTCGCACAACGGTGCATCACCCATCATGTCGCCCAGCGCCGCGTTCACCGACGCGGTCTGCGTGGTCGCCGCCGTGGCGCGCTTCGCCTTTACTGCGACACCGGCGACCGGGATTGCGGCGGCGTGACCGTTGCCGCTGTGGTGTCCGTTGCCATTGTCTTTGCCCTGCTCGGTGACCACCGCCACCGCCGGGTGGCTGATCGGCGCCGTATGGGTCGGCGTCGGCGTGTCCTCGTCGAGTCCGAGCTGCACTCCGGCGTCGACCGCCAGGCCGCTGGGCGGCTCGGGCAGTTCGCCCACGTCCTTGGGCGGAACCTGCACCAGATCGGTGCGGTCGAGGTATTCCAGGCCCAGGGCGCGGAACACGTAGTCGATGATGGAGTTGGCCATCTTGATGTTGGGATGCCCCTCGACCAGGCCCCGGGGCTCGAACGTCTGGAAGGTGAACGACTCGACGTACTCCTCGAGCGGCACCCCGTATTGCAGCCCCTTGGACACCGCGATGGCGAAGCAGCCCAGGATCCCCCGCAGGGTGGCCCCCTCCTTGGCGAGGTCGATGAACAGCTCTCCGAGGGTGCCATCGGAGTACTCACCGGTGCGGAGGAAGATCTTGTGGCCACCCACCTTGGCTTCCTGGGTCCACCCGCCGCGACGGCTGGGCAACAGGAACCGGGGGCGGTTCACGCCGTGGTAGGCCGCGGTCGGGCTTATCCCCGGAGCAAATCCGGCGACTGCCCGCGCCTCGGAGTCGATCGCAATCACCAGGTCGGTGGACTCCTCCTCGTGGGTATCGCCTTCACCGGTGGTTGACGAAAGCGGCTGGCTCGCCTTCGACCCGTCCCGATAGAGCGCCATTGCCTTGAGCCCGAGATCGGCCGAGAGTGCGTAGGCCTCCTCGATCTCCGCCACGGTTGCCTCATTGGGCATGTTGATGGTCTTGGAGATCGCCCCGGAGATGAACGGTTGCGCCGCCGCCATCGCCCGGATGTGTCCGGTGTGATGGATGAAGCGCTGCCCATGCTTGCCGTTCCTGTTGGCGGTATCGAACACCGGGAGGTGCTCCGGCACCAGGTGCGGGGCTCCCTCGATGGTCTGCATGCCGCAGATCACCTGGTTGGCGGCATCGATCTCCGTCGGGGAGAAGCCCAGTGCGCCCAGCAGGTCGAAGTCGAACGAGGTGTACTGGTCCTCGGTGAACCCGAGGCGCTGCAGCGCGGCTTCGCCGACCACGAACACGTTGAAGGCGTGGCGGAGGTCGAAGACGCCGGGGAGGGTGGCCTCGATGGCGTCGATCTCGGTCTCGATGAAGCCGGCGGCTCCCAGGGTCTCCCGGTTGACGCTCGGCGCCCCCTGCAGGGTCATTGTGCCAACGACGTAATCCACGATCTCTTTGCGCTGCGCCGCGTCGTAGCCGAGGGTGCGCAGCGCCGGATCGATGGACTGGTTGGCGATCTTGAAGTAGCCGCCGCCGGCCAGCTTCTTGAACTTGACCAGTGCAAAGTCGGGTTCCACCCCGGTGGTGTCGCAGTCCATCAGCAACCCGATGGTCCCGGTGGGGGCGAGCACCGTCGCCTGGGCGTTGCGGTATCCGTGCTCCTCACCCATGGCCACGGCGCGGTCCCAGGCGTTCCGGGCGGACTCGAGCAGTTCGGCTGGGCACTCGTTCGGATCGATCGCCACCACGGTGTGGGTGACCCCCTCGTACTCACCGTCGCCGAGGGCGGCGCGGCGGTGGTTGCGCATCACCCGCAGCATCGACTCGCGGTTGTCGGCAAAGCCGGGGAACGGCCCCAGCACCGCCGCCATCTCCGCCGAGGCGGTATAGGCATCCCCGGTGAGCACCGCGGTGAGCGCCCCGGTGATCGCCCGGGCGCGGTCGGAGTCGTAGGGGACCGCTTGGCGCATCAGCAGCGATCCGAGGTTGGCAAATCCCAACCCGAGAGTGCGGTAGTCGTAGGAACCCTGGGCGATCTCGCGCGATGGGAAGTGGGCCATGGTCACCGAGATCTCGAGCACGATGGTCCACAGCCGGATGGCGTGGCGGTAGCCCTCCATGTCGAAGGCCCCGGTCTCGTCGTCGTAGAACGTCACCAGGTTGAGGCTGGCGAGGTTGCACGCCGTGTTGTCGATGAACATGTACTCGCTACACGGGTTTGAGGCGCGGATCGGGCCGCCCGCAGGGCAGGTGTGCCACTGGTTGATGGTCGTGTCGAACTGGATCCCGGGGTCGGCGCAGGCCCACGCCGCCTCGGCGATGCGCCGCCACAGGTCCCGGGCCTTGATGGTCCGCATCACCTTGCCATCGGTACGGGCGGTGAGCTCCCAGTCGGCGTCGTCGGCGACGGCGCGCAGGAACGCCTCGTCGACCCGGACCGAGTTGTTGGAGTTCTGACCCGACACCGTCTGATAGGCCTCGCCGTTGAAGTCCGAGGAGTATCCGGCGGCGATCAGCGCCCGCACCTTGTCCTCCTCGACCTTCTTCCAGTCGACGAACTCCTCGATGTCGGGGTGATCGACGTCGAGGATCACCATCTTGGCGGCGCGCCGGGTGGTGCCTCCGGACTTGATGGCGCCGGCGGCGCGGTCACCGATCTTGAGGAAGGACATGATCCCCGAGGAGCGGCCGCCACCGGAGAGCGGTTCGCCCGCGGCGCGCAGCGAAGAGAAGTTGGTGCCGGTTCCGGAGCCGAACTTGAACAGGCGGGCCTCGCGGGTCCACAGGTCCATGATCCCGCCCTCGTTCACCAGGTCGTCGTTGATCGCTTGGATGAAACAGGCGTGGGGGGCAGGACGGGTGTAGGAGTCGGAGGAGGGGACCACCTCTCCGGTCTCCTCGTCGACGAACCAGAAACCCTGGGAGGGGCCGGTGAGGCCGTACATGTGGTTGAGGCCGGTGTTGAACCACTGCGGGCTGTTGGGGGCGGCGATCTGGTTGACCAGCATGTAGGAGAGCTCATCTTCGAAGGCCTGGGCATCGGCGGCGCTGGCGAAATAGCCGTAACGGTCCCCCCAGGCGCGCCACGTGGCGGAGAGGCGGGTGATGACCTGGCGGGCGCTCTGCTCCGGGCCGAGCACCGGGCGGCCCTCGGAGTCGGTGGCCCAAGTGCCGTCGGGGTTCTGCTGGGGGACCCCGGCCTTGCGGAAGTACTTCGACACCATGATGTCGGCGGCCACCTGCGACCAGGTCGCCGGGATCTGGGCGTCCTTCATCTCGAACACCACGGACCCGTCGGGGTTGGTGATCCGTGAGTCGCGCACCGCCCACGGGACCGAGTCCATGGGGTCTTCGCCAGCGGTGGTGAAGTACCGGTTGATGTGCAATCCGTCGCCCATGGCGTCCTCCCTCGCTCTCCCTGCCTGCTGATCTGGGGACAACTCGCTGGTAGCGGGTCTGTTATCCCCAACCACAAGATGTTGTGGTGGGTCTCTGCACCACCACAAGTTCTAGCGGTAACACCCGAGTGTAATTACAGGAGTGTCGTGCCGTCAAGCAGTCTCGCCGCGACCCGCAGGACGGGTCGCCGACGAGGGGGAAGCGGCCACCGACGACAGCGGTGTTGTACCCCGCCGGCTCGGGTTGCAGCAACTCCGCGGGGTGGAAACCTTTCGCGTGCGCTCAGCCGAGCGGGAGTTCGGAGTTCAGAGTTCAGAGTCGGTCCCGTGCTGTCTGCTGTCTGGTGTCTCAGCTTCCGTCCCTTAGGTCTGGTCCCTGCCACTCCGGGGCAACCTTCTCGTAACCTGCCGCGATCCCGATCAGCGTCTCCTCACTCAGCCGCCTCCCCATCAGCTCGAGCCCTACCGGCCAGCCCTGGATGGTGAAGCCGGCGGGGATCACGATGGCGGGAAGGCCTCCGACCGAGGCGGTGCCGCAATTGTTCCCGGTCTGGCCGGAACCGATCGGCGCCGGAGGCTGGGAGATCGGCGGGTAGGCCAGGGCGTCGAGATCGTTGTCGTCCATCCAGCCCTCGATGGCCTCCTGCACCACGGTGCGCCGCTCCAGGGCGTTCCGGTACTCGGATGAGTCGATGGTGGAGCCCAGGGCACGCGATATGGATCCGCTCAGTGCGGAAAGGTATTGCCCCGAGGCGGCGATCTCCGCCAGGGTCCGATAGGGGGCGTCGGGTTGGGTGGCGAGGTATTCGTCGAGTGCAGGACGCCACTCCCGCAGGAACACCGAGGCGGCGTTGCCGCGCAGCGAGTTGAAGCCCGGAATCGGGGCCGGCACGATCTCGGCCCCGTTGGCGGCCATGAGGTCCAGCGCCGCCCGTCCGGCCGCGGCGACCGCGGGATCGGCTCCGGTGAAGAGCAGGTCGACCACCCCGATACGCACTCCCTCGAGGCTGCCCTCCAGGGCGGCGGCGGTATAGCGATCCCCGGAGGCGACGGTGACGTCCAACACGATCGCCAGGTCGATCACCGAGCGAGCCAGCGGGCCGGCCGTGTCCTCGGTGAACGACAGCGGGATCACCCCATCGGTGGGGGTGAGTCCGACCGTGGGCCGCAGCCCGTAGAGATGATTGAAGGCAGCCGGAATCCGGATCGAGCCGCAGGTGTCGGTGCCCAATCCGGCGGCGCCGAACTCCGCCGCCACCGCGGCCCCGGTGCCCCCACTGGACCCCCCCGGGTTCCGCGAGAGGTCATAGGGATTCCGGGTGGTGCCGCCGAGAGAGGAGATGGTCCGGATGTCACGGGCGAACTCGTAGAGATTGGTCTTGCCGAGAATGATGGCCCCGGCGGCCCGCAGTCGGGCGACCTGGGTGGCGTCGGCGATCGGGACGAATCCCTCCAAGGCGAGCGAGCCGGCGGTGGTCGGCATGTCGGCGGTGCCGATGTTGTCCTTCAACAGCACCGGAATTCCGTGGAGCGGCCCCAGCACCACCCCGGCGCGGCGTAGCCCGTCCGACTCGATGGCGGCGAGCATGGCGCCGGGGTGAATCGCGATCACCGAGTTGATCTCGTCGTCGAAGCGGGCGATCCGCCACAGGTACCAGCGGGTCAACCCGACCGAGGTCAGACTCCCCTCGGCCATCGCCTCCTGCATCTCGGGGATCGTCAGGCCGGCAGGATCGATCGGGCGGGGCGGGAGAGTGGTGGTGGTCGGAGCGACGGTGGTCGTTGTGGTGGTGACCGGGGCAGTGGAGGTGACGACGACCGTGGTCGGTACGGTGACGGTCGAGGTCGACGCCGCTCCCGGGCCGGTGCATCCCGCCAGCGCCATGAGGGCGGCGAGCGCCGCTCTGGGGGCGATCATGGAGCCGCGGCGAAGCACGCCGGATGGCTCAGCTACCGACATCCACCTCGCTCAGGCAGGCGAGCGTGATCTCGACGAACTCCTCGGGGGGTTCCTCGCTGGCCTCGATGGCGAAAGCGATGAACTCCTCCTGGGTGAAGCGTTTTTCCAACTCGGTGAGCGTGCATTCGCAGAACGCCGCGTTCTGCGATCCGCCACATCCCTCGAGATAGGCGTCGCGGATCTCGGGGGAATAGGGCTCCCCGGTGGGTGCCCCGAGGTCCTCCCTCAAACACTCCAGGCCGTCGGGGACTCTGTCACCACACATGAAGTACTCGCCCTCGCAGAGTTGGGTGGCGAAGACTCGGGTGTAGCCGTATTCGACCATCTTCTCCTCGACGCAACCCGCTCGGACCCCGGAGGATGAGCTGCCGCCACCGCACGCCGCCAGGGCGACGGCGGTCACCCCGGCGAGGGCCCAGGCACGCCACTTCATGGAATCCTCCTCGGTCCGCGGGACGCCAAGGCTAGGGGAGAGGCACCCCCAGCGCCTGCAATACCGCCACCGCCAGTACGTCGTACCCGATGCCTAGCGGATGAATGTCTGGTGGGTCGTCGAGCATGTGGGTTGTCGCCGCGGTGGTCCCCCGCAGGGGTTCGAGTCCGTCGGCGACGAGGATCCCATGCCCGGCGGCCAGCGCCGCGGCCACGTCGTTGAAGGCGGCGACGGTGGCATCGCTCTGCGCCTCGAAGGCGACCGTCGCCCCGAAGCCGAGACTGAAGGGGTTGTAGGTGCCGAGGAACACGATGGTGGCCTCCGGGGCGGCGGTGCGCAGCCGGGTCAGGATCGTCTCGAGGTTTGCTCCATACGAGGTGAAGGCACTTTCGATTCGGAGGGCGCAGCCCGTCGACTCCAGCCCCTCACTGCAGTCGGTGGAGCCGAGATGGCCCAGCAGATCGTTGGCCCCGACGTCGATGGTGATGTAGGCCACCTCGTGGGTGGCGATGAAGGCCACGGCGTCGTCGAGCTGCTCCCCGGTGAGCATGGTGCCGGAGGTCTCGCCCGACTCGGCGAAATTGCGCAGGCCGTAAGCGACCCCGTCGTGGCGCTCCAGTTGGCGGTGCACCCGGGACACGTATCCCTCCCGTCCTGAGTCCACGCCGACATTGGCGGCGAGGGAGTCACCGAGTGCCACGTAGTACACGTCACCTTCGGCGTGGATCCCGCTCACCGTGCCCCAACCGAGCCGCTCCGGGGGCGGCTCCACCGCCGACGCCAGACCGGCAGCCTGGACGCGCAGGTGCTCGAGGAGCGCAGTGGCGGTGAGCGTCTCGCCGCCCGCCTGGGTGCCGGTGACCACGAGGCGATCGTCGGCCAGGGTGAGCGACTGCACCTCCGCCCGGTTCTCGGCGAGGATGCCGTTGAGGTCCGCGAGCGATTCCACCAGATCCTCGATGGCGCCTCCGGCAAGGCCAGGGGCCGCCAGGTCGCCGATGTCCAACGAGACCAGTTCGATCCGAACCCGTCCCGAGGTGAGCACTGCCGCCACCTCGCCGTTCATCTCGAGTTCGCCGTTCTTGAAGTCGCCGCGAAAGCGCATCGCTCCATGGGGGCTGCCGTCGACGATGTCTATCTCCACTCGGGCGAGCGGGGTCGCGGCGTCTGCCAGCCCGTTCTGGATGACAGCCTGGATCTCGTCCTCGGTCATTTCGATGCGGAATGCGCCGGATCCTTCGATTCCCGCGAGTTTGTCCTCTGCGGCCGCCAGGGCGTCGGCGTCGGCGGGATCGGCTGGCCCCGCCGTGTACTCGAGCGCCCGGTGGACGGCGAGGCCCTGCGCCGCCAGCCACCAACCCGCCGCGGCGGCGGCCACGAGCAGCGCGCCGGCCAAGGTGCGCGAGATTCCGGGGGACGCCCAAATGGCGGCGTAGGCAGCGAGGGCGAATACGCCGAGAGCGGCAAGCACCCCTGCGGCGGTGGAGCCGGTTCGCAGCATCACCATCGCCGCTCCGAGGAAGGCCGCGGCCAACCCGAAGAGGACCGAGGCAAACCGGGCGCCTGGGTGGGGACGATGGCGCGGCTGCGGAAGAGGTGGGTACATGAGGAAGGGCCGGGCCATTTCGGCCCGGCCCTTCCGACTCTAGGGGGCTCACCCCCCTAAACCCCCGTGCCGTCTAGGCCGCGACGGGGGGTGGGGTGGGAGCAGAACCCTTGGGCTGCTTGGCGGGTCCGAACGAACCCCATAGCGCCCCGAGGACCGCACTCACCCCGGCATAGATCCCCAGGGTGGGAATCGACAGCGGGACGACGCTGAACACCATGAGGAGCAGCGCCACTCCCAACCCGGTCATCAGGCCCCAGAGGAAGCCCCTGATCGGATGTCGTTTGACGGTGGTCTCGGCCATCTTCACTCCCTCCACGACAGGGCAGGACGGGCGTTGAACAGGACCCCGGTGAATCCGGCTGCTGCCATCAGCGCCGCCAGCGCGCCGGGCGGCGTGAGCAGCGGGTTGGGCCCGACGAACTTCACCCAGCCGTCGCCAACGCAGTTGGGCGAGGGGTAGGTGTCCATTTCCGGAAGTTCCGCGGCGCCCCAGCCGTCCACCCACGCACCCTTCGCCTGGATCAGTGCGGTGAACTGGAAGGGGAGCAACTCCCCGAAGTCCACCGAGCCGGCATTGCGGTTCTTGTCGCGGGGGTTGGGGTCTCCCCCGTCGTCTCCGAACAGACCTTCGGCCTTGATGAACCAGCGATGGTTGTGGAAGGTATCAGGGATGGACGATCCGAAGTAAACCAAGACCCCTGCGGTGTCCACCCGTAGCGGATTGTCCCGGGTCATCTTCTGATGGCCGTAGATGTCGTAGAGGGGATCGGGGCC
Organism: uncultured Acidimicrobiia bacterium; assembly: GCA_964440905.1. GTDB lineage: Bacteria > Actinomycetota > Acidimicrobiia > Spongiisociales > UBA11373 > UBA11373. The sequence continues at coordinate 8,182 of CAYTTU010000077.1, forward strand.
TCCGGTGTCGAACATGGCATCGATCGACATCCCGTCGGCGTCGTAGGCGACGACCACCCCCTTGCACGGGCCGGTGAGGCTCGATCCGGTGTTGGCCGGATCGAAGTCGCCCGAGACCGCCTCGAGGAATCCCTCCTCGGTCACCTCACCCAACCGGTCATCCCAGATCCCGGCAACCCCCGTCGGGGGCAGCTCTCCCAGGTCGGGGATTCCATCCCCGTTGCGGTCGGCGAAGTCGCCGCGGAACTGCTCGGGGATGAATTGCATCAGATCCACCACCGGCTCCTCATCCCCCTCCTGAGCGAGCGCCGGTGGAATGACCACCAGCATCACCACCCCGAGGGCGAGCAGCAGGTTGCGCTTTCGTCGAATTACTGCGATCCCCCTTTGTCGGATACCGCCGAGGCTACCCGGCCCTCAGGTGGGCTGCTGATCCTCTGGCGGCTCCTCCAGCACGACGTCCATCCGGTGCCCGCACTCGGCGCACAGGTACGCGACCACGTCGCCCTCCTCCGGGGGGACGTCCGGGGGAAGGAATCCGACGCGATGGGCGCTGCCGGAGCACTCGACACAGGTGATGGTGTCCGGGAGGGTCATGGGGGCCAGGTTATCCGGGTTGGAGTTTGGGGTTTGGGGTTGTAGTTGAGAGTTTGGAGTTTGGAGTTTGGAGTCAGACCCGGACTCGCCAGCCCTCCGGGACCGAACTCTCCCCTCTGACTCTGAACTCCAAACTCTGGACTCTCAACTCCGAAGTCCCGGAAGAGCTGGCTTACGCTCCAGTTCCCTCTGCAGCACGCCCCGCGCCTTCTTCCAAGCATCGTGGATCGAGCATCGCCCTTCGTCGGTGCACCAATCGCCGGTAAGTACGCAGCGTCCGTCATCCACGGAGCGCTCCACTGCCACCACGAGGTCCCACATCGAAGCGTCGCCGACACCATCGAGCAATCGGTATCCCCCGGTAGGACCGGGATCCGAGCCGACCCACCCGGTGGCGACGAGGGGGCGCATCACCTGGGGGAGGTAGTGGCGGGTGGTACCCACCGCCTCGGCAAGATCGGCTCCCTTGAGGGCTTGGCCGGGGGTGGCGGCCAGTATGACGAGCACCTTGCGAGCGAGTTCGGTTCGGTTGGATAGATCGAAGCGCATGAGTCCCGGGGTCGCTGCCGGTGAGTTGACCAGTCCATGACAACGGGAACCAGGGTCGTTGGACCCCCAGCGGCGGGTAAGGCGCCAGGTTCGAGAGACGAGGGGTTAGGGGTTAGGGTCGCGTGCTCGTCGGGCGTCGGGCGACAGTTATCCGATCGTCACCACGAACGACTCTTCGACCGGATCGCCGTCGGGCTGGTTCAGGGCGATCAGGTCGCCCGGGGTGAGCGCGCCCGACTGGTCGAAGTCCACCCACAGTCGCAGCCACAACCTGGTTCCTGTCCCCACACCCCCCGGGAGGGGTATGGCGAGATCGTTGGTGGTGCCCGCAGTGACCGTGGCCACCGCCATCCGGGTGCCCGGGGAGCCAGCGGCGTCCCGCAGAACCTCGATGAACCCCGGTGATGGGGCGACGACGGTGGCGACGATGAATTGGCCGCCGCTCGCCACCTCCTGATCGGCCACCTCGATCGATGCTGGGGTGCGGGCCAGCACCGTGATCAGCGCAGTCCCCGCCGCCAGGGCGCCGTCCTCGGTGACGGCCATCTGGTCACCCTCTTCTCCGGGGGTGAAGGCCTCGTTCTCGTCGCGATCCACCCACGCGACGGCGTGGAAGACCGCCGTGGCGGCAAGTGACGGGTCGAGGGAGAGTTCGAATGCCCCAAACTCACCGACCGGGAGCAGGCCGCTCACCCCGAGCACTTCTCCGGGCACGCCCCCAGCATCGGCATGCAGGGCTATGAACCCGGCCGCGGGGAGCAGGCCACCGGCGATGGTGACCGTCGTCCCGTCCGTGACCTGCGGGTCGAGCAAGGCCGACGCCGGCCCGAGGGGCGGGAGCAGCCCGACCGTGATGATTGCGGCAGCCGGGTTGCCCCCGGCGGTGGTGGCCACGGAATCGACCAGCGAGTCGGGAGCCTCGTACAAAAACTCCCCGTTGGCGTCGGCGTCGACGTGGACGATGAGGTGCACCGTCGTGGTGTCCGCAATCGGCACCAGGAAGGGCACCGCCACAGCCGTCGAGACGCCCTTGGACACCAGTTCGGAGATGCCGATGAGCTCGCCGGGAGAACCTCCGGCGTCGAGCCGCGCCACCACCCAACCGGGGGAGGGCATCGAGAGCGACTCGACCATCACCGAGGATCCCTCGGAGCGTTGGTCGATGGCGACGATGTCGGCAGGGCTGGTCGCCACCGGCTCCTCCCCGGGAAGCGGAGCACTTGTCGTGGAGGTGCCCGAGGTCTCGTAGGAGCACGCGCCAGCCACGAGGGCGAGCGTCAAGACAACGGCGACTCGATGCTTCATCGGGACGGCAGGGTAGTTAGGGCCGAGCTGTCAGCAGTCAGCAGTCAGTCGTCAGTCGTCAGACTCGAGACACCCGACACAGCCCGCGACCCTAACCCCTAACCCCTAACCCCTCGTCCGGGTTCGGGCGTCGGGCGTCGGGCGTCGGGCGTCGGGCGTCGGGCGTCGGGCCTCGGGCCTCGGGCGCCAACCCTCAGAGATTCAACGTCCGCATGTACGCGATGAGATCCATCAGGTCGTCGTCGGTGAGATTGGGGTTGCCGCCCCTGGGGAGCATGGCGATTCCGGTGGTGTTGTCCGGGTGATCCGCCGGCCGACCCTCGATGAGGAACGCCAGCATCTCGGCGTCGGTGCGGGCGTTGATGAAGTCCGAACCGACCCAGGGCTTGCCCAGTCCTTCGATACCGATTCCGCCCTCGCCGTGACACACGATGCAGGTGCCGCGATAGAGCTCGAGGCCGTGCACCGGATCGCCGGCAGCGGACGCGCCGGTGGTGGTGGTCTCGTCTCCGCCTCCACCGCCACAGGCGGCCACGGCCAGCGCCAGGGCGGCGATGAGGACGATGATCGTCTTACGCATGCTGGTCCTTTCGTCGTACCGGCTGCGGCCAACCTGGTTGCAGCCGGCACCACCGGCCCCGCGGGGTGCACGAGATTGTCCCATGTTCGCGGCGGTCCCGAATCACCTCCGGCCTCAGGGCCGAGGCACCGCCCGGGAGAGCATCGCCGGGGGCTGATCGTGGCCGAGCCTTGCGGCGAGCCACACGCCCACGCCGGCGGCCTCGACGGCGTCGATTCCGGTGGAGATCCCCATCGACTCGAGGAGCGCCACCAGATCCTCCGTGGCGACGTTGCCCCCGGCGCCGGGGGAGAACGGGGATCCGCCGTAACCCCCCACCGCGGCGTCGAGGGCGGCAGCACCGCTGCGGGCGGCGGCGACTGCATTGGCGTATCCGGCGTTGCGGGTGTTGTGGAAGTGGCAGCGGACTGATCCTCCGGAACTGACGGCGGCCACCGCCGGAACCAGCTCCTCCACCGCCTGCGGTGTGCCGACTCCGATCGTGTCGCCCAGGGCGATCTCGGAGGCGCCGGCGGCGGCGCACCGCGTCGCCAGTTCGATGATCGCCTGCGGCGGCACCGCACCATCCACCGGGTCGCCGAAGGCGACCGCGATGGTCACCGACACCTGGCGTCCCGACCCGGCGGCTCTCTCGGCCATGGCGAGCACCTCGCGGTTGCGCTCGGTGGCGTCGGCTCCGGTGTTCTTGCGGGCATAACCGTCCGCCCCGTAGGCGACCAGGTTGATCTCGTCCAGGTCACACTCGAGAGCGCGGTCCAGGCCGCGCTCGTTGAGCACCAGACCGATGGCAGAGAAGCCCCTGGTGCCCAGGGCAGCACAGACCTCTTCGGCCCCCGCCATCTGCGGCACCCGGCGGGGGTCGGCGAATGACACCGTCTCGATGCGACGCGCCCCGGCGCGCTCCATGCGGCGGATCAGATCGACCCGGACTTCGACCGGCAGAATGGCGGTCTCGCTCTGCAGACCGTCGCGCGGCCCCACCTCGACGATCTCGATCAGAGGTTGCCCCGCTTCTCCTGCTCCCGTTCGATCGCCTCGAAGAGCGCCTTGAAGTTGCCCTTGCCGAACCCTGTGGCGCCGCGGCGTTCGATGAATTCGAAGAACACCGTGGGCCGATCCTGGAGCATCCGGGTGAAGATCTGCAGCAGGTATCCACCCTCGTCCTGATCGAGCAGGATCTGCATCTCCTCCACGCGCTTGCGGTCGACCTTGAGTTCCGGCATCCGCTTCCACACGTCCTCGTAGTAGGCGGCGGGCACAGCCAGGGTGTCGAAGCCGCGCTGGTGGGTGTGGCCCACGGTGGCGAGCAGATCGGAGGTATGCATGGCGATGTGCTGCACCCCGGGACTGCGATAGAACTGCAGGTACTCGTCGATCTGAGAGCGCTTCAGCCCTTCGGCGGGTTCGTTGATCGGGAGCTTGATGATCCCGGTGCCGTCCCACATCACCTTCGACATCAGCGCGGTGTACTTGGTGCTGATGGCGTCGTCGTCGAAGTGGCGCAAGAGGGTGAAGCCGAAGACTCGCTCGTAGAACTCCACCCAGTGATCCATCTTGCCGAGTTCGACGTTGGCGACCACGTGGTCGATGAACTCCAGGCCGACCGACTGGGCGATGGTGTCGGTGCGCGGCTCGAAGCCGGGAAGCTCGCCATCGCGTTCCACGAACGAGTGGACGGTGTCGCCGTAGGCGTGGATGGCCGCAAGGACCGCCCGACCCCTGGCATCTTCGACGACGTGGGGCTTGGCGGCTGCCTCGGCTCCCCGCTCCAGGGCGACCTCGAAGGCGGCCTCGGCGTCGGGGACCAGGATCGCCACATCGTGCACCCCGGGCCCGTGGCGATGCACGTGCTCTGCCACCGGATGGTCCGGCCCCATCGCCCCGGTGACGATGAAGCGGATCTGTCCCTGTTGGAGCAGATAAGAGGCGGTCTCCCGGGTCCCGGTCTCGGGACCGCGGTAACCGGTGATGCTGAACCCGAGAAGATGACGGAGGAACTGGGCGGTCTGGAAGGCGTTGCCGACCCACCATTCCAGATGGGAGAAGCCCTTGATCGGGAAGGCGTCTCGCCCTGCCATGTCCTTGGCACGGTCCAGGGTGGCCTGATCGACGGTCATGGAGTACTCCTGGGAGATCGAGGGGCGAAGGTTACCTGGACGCCCGCAGTGGGACAGGGCTTGGGGGTGACCGTTTTCGTCGCCCCGCTTTCGTCGTCCGTCGCAGGCAGCCCCCTCCGGCCACGGACGGATGACGGAAGACTGATGACGGGGATACCCTCACTGGCCGTGACCCTCGAAATCGCCCGTCGGGACGCCCGTCGAGAGGCGCTCTCCGGGCTGATCGACTACGCCGGGTTGTTCCCCCCCGCATCGCTCGACCTTGCGGCCGCGGTGGAGGAGTACCGGGCGGTGCGCCGCGGTGCCGAGGCATGGCTGGTAGGTCGGTTCATCTGTCCGGCAGAGCGTCTCGTCGATCTCGCCGGATTGCTGATGACCACTATGCCTTCCGGCGAGTCGTCGTGGTCTCTGGTGGTGACGGCCACTCCCGCCGACACCCGCGTCGTGTCCGACTTCGCCGCCGAGATGGGGCGGTCGGTCCGCATCGAGGCGGTGGAGGTGCGGCTACCCGAGGGGGCATCCGTCGAGACTGTCGCCGCTCTCGTCGACGCATTCGATCGCCTCGTCTACTTCGAGATCCCGTGGCACCGTCCGGTGGCGGCGCCGCTCGAGATGCTGGCCGCTGCCCGCGAGACCACCGGCCGGGTCCTCGGAGCCAAGATCCGCTGCGGTGGCCTCACCGCCGATGCGTTTCCCCCCGTCACCGCCGTGGCGGAGTTTCTCGCCGGTTGTGCCCGGCTCGACATGCCAGTCAAGGCCACCGCCGGGTTGCACCATCCGATCCGGCACCTCGACCCAGCGACAGGGTTCACCCATCACGGGTTCCTCAACCTCCTCGTCGCCGGGCTGCTCGCCCACGAGGGTGCCGCCACCGCGGTGCTGGAAGAGGCGCTTGCGGTCGAGGATGCCGCCCAATTCAGCCTGTCCCCTGCGGGTCTCGTTTGGGGTGGGTTCCGTTTCGGCGCCGACCGAATCGATGCGGCGCGCCGGGAGTTCTTCGTCGGCTACGGGTCGTGTTCGATCGCCGAACCGGTGTCCGACCTCACCGCGCTCGGCATCCTGCCGGTGGCATCTTGACGAGTCGCCTCCCGATTCCCGAGGACACCGATTTCCCGCTGGACAATCTCCCCTACGGCGTATTCGACTCCGGAGCCGGTCCGCACCTCGCTGTTGCGGTCGGCGATCACATGCTGGATCTGCATGTCGGTGCCGTGGCGGGGCTGTTGCCCCACCGGGAGGCACTGACCGCCACCGATCTGAATCCACTTCTCGGCATGGGTCGGTCCGATTGGGAGGAGACCCGTGTGGCTCTGGTCGATCTCCTCACCGGCGACCGGTTCGATCGGCTGCCCACCGGGGCGATACGGGCGCGGGCTGCGGCGACGATGCTGCTCCCGTTCCACCCCGGCGGCTTCGTCGACTTCTACTCATCGCGGCATCACGCCACCAATCTCGGGCGGATGTTCCGACCCGGGGAGGAGCCGCTCAATCCCAATTGGCGCAGCCTGCCGGTCGCCTACAACGGCCGGGCGAGCAGCGTGGTGGTGTCTGGCACTCCGGTGCGTCGGCCCCGGGGCCAGGTCGGTCCCGGTTCGGAGGCAGTGGCCACGGCAGCACTCGACTTCGAGTTGGAGGTGGGGTTCGTCACCGGACCGGGAAATTCGCTCGGCGAACCGATTCCCGCCGCTGCCGCCGCCGATCACATCTTCGGATTGGTCCTGGTGAACGACTGGAGCGCCCGCGACATCCAGCGCTGGGAGTACGTGCCCCTGGGCCCGTTCCTCGGCAAGTCGTTCGCCACCACCGTGTCGCCTTGGGTGGTTCCCCTGGCGGCTCTGGCCCCATACCTGACCGACGGCCCGCAGCAGGATCCGCTTCCGGCGCAGTACCTCCGCACCTTGGGCAAGTGGGCGGTTGACATCGATCTCGAGGTGGGGCTGGCTCCTGCGGGTGGGGCCGAGCAGGTGATCACCCGGGTGGGCTTCGCCTCGATGTATTGGAACATGGCGCAGCAGCTGGCCCACGTCACCATCAACGGCACCAACGTCCGTCCCGGCGATCTCTACGCCTCCGGGACCGTGTCGGGACCGGACCCGGGCACCTGGGGGAGCCTCATCGAGATCACGCGCAACGGTGCCGAACCTCTCCGCCTGGCGGACGGTTCGGAGCGCACCTTCCTCGGTGACGGTGACACGGTGACGATCCGTGGCCGGGCGCACCGCGCCGGACTTCCCCGGATCGGGTTCGGGGAGTGCGCCGGAACGATTCTTCCAGCGGCTCCGGGCGGAGTTCAGAGTTGAGAGTTGAAAGTTGAGAGTCAGCCTCCGACTCTGGTCTCCGAACTCTTGACTCTGAACCTTGCCCTACCTGGTCTCTGGTCTCCGGTCTCTGGTCTCCGGCCTTCGGCCGGTAACCTCCCCACCAATGCCCCTCAACTTCTCGCTCGGGCCCAGGTCGTATCCGACATCCACGGTGACCATCACCGCCGAGCAGATCGCCGCTTACGCCGCCGCCTCGGGGGATCCCAATCCGAGGCACCGACCCGGCCCCGGCCAGATGGCGTCGGTGGTGTTCCCGGTGGTGCACGGACTGCCGCTGCTGGCGGTGGTGACCACCGACCCCGACCTCGGAGTGGACAACCCGCTGATGATCGTCCACGGCGAGGAAGAAATCGTCCATCACCGCCCGGTGCATCCCGGCGACACTCTGGTGCTGACCCCGCAACTGGTTGCCGTGGAGGACAAGGGGAAGGGGGCGACCTTTGCCGCCCGGGTGACCGCCGTCACCCCCGATGGTGAGGCGGTCCACGAACAGACCGCGGTGATCTTCGTGCGCGGTGCCGGCAGCGGCGGGGAACGACCCGCCCCGGCGGCACCGATTCCCGAGCACGGTCAGGCGGTCGCGGAGTTCAGTAGTCACATCCCCATCGAGATGCCTGCGGCCTATGCGGCGGCGTCGGGTGATCACAACCCGATCCATCTCGACGAGTCGGTGGCCCGGATGGTTGGCCTCCCCGGAGTGATCAACCACGGCCTGGGCACACTGTCGCTGGTCGCCGGGGGCTTGGTGGAGCGCATCGCCGCCGGCGACCCGACGCGGGTGCGTCGGCTCGCCGTACGGTTCACGGACATGGTGTTTCCGGGTAGCGACGTCACGACCACCGTGTGGCGCCAGGGGGAGGGCTTCGGCTTCTCCACCAAGCGTGAGGACGATCGGCCGGTCATCACCGGCACCGTGGAGGTGACGTGATGGCCCGGGTGCGCCTGTTCGCCAATCTCCGCGAGATGGCGGGCGCCTCGACGGTGGACCTACCCGGGGGAACCGTGGCGGAGGTGCTGGCAGGAGCGACGGCGCGCTACGGGCCGGATTTCGAACTCGCCCTGCAAAGCGCTCAGGTGTGGGTCGATGGTGAACGGGTGGGGCGAGATGCCGCGGTCCCCGCCGGCGCCGAGGTGGCGGTGATCCCTCCGGTGTCGGGAGGGTCCTATGTGGTCCAGTCCCCGGTCGGGCTCGAGATCGCTCTGGTGCTGGCGACCTTCGGGGTGCTGTTCCTGGGCAACGCCCTCTCTCTCGAATGGTTCACGGTCCTTGTGGTGCTGGTGGCCGCGGTGTGGGTGCTCGACATCACCGGCGCCACCGACCGCCGGGGCCTGCCGCTGGCCAATGCAGTGGCGATGCTCTCCGTTGGCGCCGGGGCGCTCGCCACCTATCGCTTCGGGGTGATGGGGATGGCTGCTGCCACCGCGGGCTCGCTGCTGGCCGTGCTGGCGGCTTCCGTGTTCCGCAACCTGCTGCGACCCATCGACTCCTTTGCGGCCGGGGCGGTGTTGGCCCTCAGCGCGACCCTGGGCACTTCGGCGTTGGTGGTGTTGCGGATTCGTTCCCGCGATGAGACGTTGGTCTTCCTGTTCGTGCTCACGGTTGCCATCGTGGTGTCGTGGGCGTCGGATCGATCCGACGTGCCGCTGATCGACCCTCTGGTCGGCTTGCTGCTCGGAGCGGTTCTCGCCGGTGCCGTCGGTGGGGCCTTGTGGGCGCCGGACCTCCTGGCAGCGGTGGGCGGGGCGGTGGCTGCGGCGATCGCCCTTGTCGCCGGCAGAAACCTCGGTTCGTTGCTCCGGGCGGGGGGCTTCTTCACCCAGGGAGTCATCCCGGGGAGCATGGCCTACTTCGACGGGGCGTTGCTCGCCGCGGCGGCGTACTGGAGTGCGGTGACGGTCTTGAGTTGAGAGTTCGGAGTTCGGAGTTCGGAGTTCAGAGTTCAGAGTTCAGAGTTCAGAGTTGAGAGTTGAAAGTGATCGACTCCAAACTCCAAACTCCAAACTCCAAACTCAATCCCCGCTCAGCAGGTCAGTGAGCGCCGTGATGAACCCCTCGTTCTCCTCGGGTGTTCCTGCGGTCACCCTCACCCAGCCGGGCGGTGGCACCGGGCGCACGATGAAGCCGGCACGCAACAGTCCCTCGACTATGGCTTGGTGCCCCTCCCCGATCCTGGTGTACACGAAGTTGGTCTGGCTGTCGGCGACCTCCAGACCCAGCGCTCCCAGTTCGCGGATCAGAAAGCCCACTGCGTCGGTGTTGTGGGCCACGCGCTCCTGAACCCGATCCTGGTGGCGCAGCGCCTCGGTGGCGGCGACCTCTCCGAGGGTGTTCACCGTGAAGGGAAGCTGGATACGGCGGAAGGCGGCGATCGACCCGGGTGCGGTTATGGCGTAGCCGATGCGGAGGCCCGCCAGCCCATATGCCTTGGAGAATGTGCGGGTCACCATGACGTTTTCCCGAGTGGCCGCCAGGGGGATCATCGTCCGGAAGTCGGCCGCGGTGGCGAACTCCGCATAGGCTTCGTCGACCAGGACCAGCACGTCTTCGGTGATCGACGCGATGAAGCCCTCAAGGTCGTCACCGGTGACATGCGTGCCGGTGGGATTGTTGGGGTTGCACACGAAGATCGCGGTGGTATCCGGCCGGATCGCCCGCAGCATCGCGGCCAGATCGTGGCGGTGCCCGGAGTCGAGCGGCACGGCGATGTCGCTCCCGAACCCCGTGCGGGTGGCAATCTGATAGAGCGAGAACGAGGGCCAGGCGTACACCGCGCTGGAGCCGGGATGGGACACCGCCAGCGCCGCGACCATCGTCAGTTCGTTGCTGGCGCCGCCGCACCACACCCGTTCGGGCGGCACTCCATGAAAGGCGGCGAGGGCGCGGGTGAGGTCGGGACGGGCGTTGTCGGGATAGCGGTTGAGCCCAGACGTAGCCGCAGCAATGGCCGCTTGCACCTCGGGAAAGGGGGGTTCGGGGCTCTCGTTGGAGGCGAGCTTCACCACCCTCTCCAGACCGTACGCGGCGGCCACTGCGGCGATGGCCCGACCCGGGCGGTACTCCTCGATGCGCTCGATGTC
>CAYTTU010000078.1:0-5227 GCA_964440905.1 uncultured Acidimicrobiia bacterium
CAGTATCGCCGCCGCGATCACATCAACGCCTGGCACGCCGACGTCGTCGCCTACGACATCCTCGATGCCGTCTCCGGCGAGCAACTCGCCACCTTTTACATGGACCTCTTTCCCCGGGAGGGAAAGTTCGGCCACGCCGCCGCATTCGACCTGCAGTCGGGGCACGCCTCTTCGGAGGGGTACGTTCTGCCAATGACGGCGATCCTGGCCAACTTCACCAAGCCGACGGCGACCGCCCCCTCACTGCTGCGTCATGACGAGGTCACGACCCTGTTCCACGAGTTCGGACACGTGCTGCACAACAGCCTGGGGCACACCGAGCTCACCCGATTCAGCGGGTACAACACCGAGTGGGACTTCGTCGAGGCCCCGTCCCAGATCATGGAGCACTGGTGCTGGAACGCCGACGTGCTGCGCCGGTTCGCTCGTCACCACGAGACCGGAGAGCCCATACCCGACGACCTGGTCGAGCGGCTGGTGACGGCCCGCGACCTGCACATCGCCCTGGCCATGCTGCGCCAGGTGTCGTTCGGCAAGCTCGACATGGAGTTCCACGGTCCTGGCGAGACCAGGGACCTCGACACCATCACCCGGGAGACCAGCGAGATCGGCGGATTCCCCTTCCACGACGACACCTTCTATCCGGCGTCGTTCGGCCATCTCTTCGGCTACGACGCCGGGTATTACGGCTACCTGTGGGCCAAGGTGTACGGCGACGACATGTTCAGCCGCTTCGAGGCCGAAGGGGTGCTCAGCCCCAAGGTGGGAGCGGACTATCGCTCCAAGGTGCTCGGCCCCGGAGGGTCCCGCGACCCCATGGACATGGTCGGCGACTTCCTCGGCCGCGAGCCGAACCAGGAAGCATTCCTCCGGCTGTTGGGGATCACAGCGGACGCCTGAACCGGCAACAGTCCGGGAGATAGGATCGGTCGACCGGTAGGAGCCAGGGATGGGAACGACCGACGATACCGACCCGAGGAAGTGGGAGTCCGAGCCTGGCAGCTCCCGCCGAATGACGCCGCGCGGCGAGGGAACGGTTCTCATCGTCGTGCTCGCGCTGCTCATCACCGCGAGCCTCATCGGAAGGGCCTTGTCTGCGGGTTGGAGCGGCGAGAGCAGAGATGCCAACACCGAGGTGATCGTCGTGGCCGCGATCGCCCTGATCCTGCTGGGGTTGATCTGGCGGCACGAACCTGCGGTTCTCACGGCACTCGCTGTGTTGACCGGGATCGGCCTGCTCTGGTACGGCGCGGCCGTCTGGCTCTGAAGCGCTCACTGGCCGAGCCGTCACCTATCAGCTGTCAGCGGTCGGCCTGACCCTGATCCCTGGTCTGGCTGACGACTGACGACTGACGACTGGCTTACGCCAGCACCGCCTTCTCCGTCAGTTCGATCGGAGCGCGGTCGATGGAGAAGAACTCGATCGGCGCCTCGGTGTCCCACTCGTCGGCGGGCGCCCCGGTGAGATGGCGGGCCAGCATCGATCCCACCGACGGCGACTCCTTGAACCCGTGCCCGCTGAACCCGTTGACGACGATGAATCCCTCCAGGGCGGTGCGACCGATCACCGGATGCACGTCCTCGACATTCATGTCGTACATGCCCGCCACTCCGGTGATCTGACCGCGGTAGGGCAGCGACGGGATGCGATGGTGCAGGGCGTGGATCTTGACGTCGCGGAACGCGGCATCGATGTTGCCGTTGAAATGGTCGGGGTCGGGAACCACCTCGCGCTCGTCCTCTTCCCGGATCGAGCCGACCAGGATCTGCTGACCGCCTGCCTCGGGGCGGAAGTAGACCCCACCCGACGAGTCGGCGACCACCGGGATCGGACCGGGCACCGCCTCGCGGGGCCACTCCCGATAGATCACCTGGGCGCGGATCGGATGGATGGTCCAGCCATAGGTCTTGTAGTCGAAGCCGGCCATGCGGGCCACCTGCGGAGCCCAGGGTCCGGCGGCATTGATCACCACCGGGGCGTCGATCCGGCTCCCGTCGGCCAGCTCGACGCCGTTGACTCGGCCGCCGGCAGTGTCGATGGCCACCACCTTGGTGCGCAACCGGACGTCGACCCCTTCCCGCCGCACCGCCTCGAGCAGGTCTTGAGTGGCCGACACCGGGTCGAAGAAACCGCTCTCGTCCTCGAAAAGGAAGGCGGGGTGGTCGGCGCACTCGTGTTCGATCTCTCCGGTCAGATCGAACGGCCGATTGCAGGCATTGAGGGCCGGAAACCGCTCCCGCACCTGATCGGGGCCAAGCACCTCCACCGCGATCCCCAGGCCCGCCATCCGCGCCCGGCTCTCCTCGATCTGCGCCGCGGTCTCCCCCATCATCCACAGCACTCCGGTGTGATGGAACTGCGCCCGGGGCTCGGCGATGCCGGTGTAGGCGGCCCAGTTGCGATGGGCCCGCAGCCCGTCGCGAGCGACCATGATCGCCTCGGGATGGGTGTAGCGCTGGCGGAGGATGGCGCACGAGGCACCGGTGGCCCCCTCCCCCACGTTGAGCGCCTTCTCCAGGACGACGATGCGCATCGACGCCCGCCGGGCGATCTGATGGGAGATCGAGAGTCCCATGATCCCCGCCCCGATGATGACGAGGTCGGCCTTCTCCCGGCTCATGCTGCCTCCTGTTGGCGACCCGATGCTACGGGAAATGCTCAACGCCGAAGTCTCCGTCCCCGGCGAGGCGGTGGCCCGGGTTCACTAGGTTGCCTGCCATGCACGACGATCTCGCCGCCGCGGTAGATGCCCTGTTCCCGTCGATTCAGACCGAGCTGGAGGCCCTGGTCCGGATCCCCTCGGTCAGCGCCGCTGGATACGACGCCTCCGAGGTGCGGCGCTCCGCCGAGGCCACCGCCGACCTCCTCCGCCGCCACGGTTACGCCGCAGTGCGCCTCCTCGAGTTTCCCGGCGCCCACCCCGCGGTGTACGGCGAGATCGCTGGCCCGCCAGGTGCGCCCACGGTGCTCCTCTACGCCCATCACGACGTTCAGCCTCCGGGACCAGACCGGGAATGGGAGACCGCTCCGTTCGAGCCGGTGGTGCGCAACGGACGCCTCCTCGGCCGGGGGTCGTCGGACGACAAGTGCGGCATCGTCACCCACGCCGCGGTGGCCACCCTGCTCGGGCCCAACCCCCCGGTGAGCCTGAAGGTGTTCGTCGAAGGCGAGGAGGAGGTCGGCTCCACCAACCTCGCCGAGTTCATCACCGCCCACGGTGCTCTGCTCGCCGCCGATGTGATCGTCATCGCCGACTCGGGCAACTGGCGCGTCGGGACCCCGGCGTTGACTACCTCGCTGCGGGGACTTATCTCCACGATCGTCGAAGTCAAGGTGCTGGAGTCCGGGGTGCACTCGGGACAATTCGGGGGTGCCATCCCCGATGCGCTCACCATCCTCACCCGGGTGCTGTCCTCGCTCCACGACGCCGCGGGCAACGTCGCCATCCCCGGACTGGTGTCGGAGGAGACCGATCCGCTGGACCTCACCGAGGCCGAGCTGCGCTCCCAGGCGGGAGTGCTCCCCGGGGTGGAGCTGATCGGCACCGGATCGCTCACCTCGCGGCTGTGGACCCGGCCCGCCGCCGCGGTGCTCGCCATCGACGCTCCGCCGGTGGCCGAGGCGATCAACCAGTTGATTCCCCGGGCCCGGGCCAAGGTCAGCGTCCGCCTCGCTCCGGGGGACTCGCCGGAGCGAGCGATGCAGGCGCTGGTGACCCATCTCGAGTCGCAACCGGCCTGGGGCGCCCAGGTGACTGCCACGCCGTTCGAGTCGGGTGAGCCATTCCGGCTCGGCGGTGACGATCCCCGGCACGATGCCTTCCGACGTGGGTTCGCCGCGGCCTGGGGACGCCCGGCGGTGGACATCGGGGTCGGGGGCTCGATCCCGTTCGTCGCCGCATTCTCCGCGGCGTTTCCCGAGGCCGCCATCGTGCTCACCGGTGCCGCCGACCCCGAGTGCCGCGCCCACGGCCCCAACGAAAGCATCGACCTCGACGAACTGCGCCGCTTCATCCTGTCGGAGGCGATAGCGCTGCGGGAGCTGGTCGCCTGATGCGGCTCGATGCCCCCCTCCCCGACCTGGGACCGGTCGGGGTGTGGTCGTGGTCACTGGTCGACCAGCCGGCGGCCGAGGTGCGCCGCGCCGCCCGGGCAGTGGAGGAGCTGGGCTACCGGGCGGTGTGGTATCCGGAGAGCAGAGGGCGAGAGGCCCTGGTGACTGCAGCCCTGGTGCTTTCCGCCACCGAACGGCTTGCCGCGGTCACCGGTATCGCCAACATTTGGGCCCGCGATGCCAATGCTGCCGCCTCGGGAGCGATCGCCCTGGGCGAGGGATGGCCCGGAAGGTTCGTGCTCGGCCTCGGCGTGAGCCATGCACCATCGGTGGCCCGGCGCGGTGGCGAGTACGCCCGACCCCTGGAGCGCATGCGCGACTACCTGAACCGCATGGAGCAGGCGACGTTCGTCGGTCCGCCGGCGACCCCCGAGGTTCCGGTGATCCTCGCCGCGCTCGGCCCCAAGATGTTGCGACTCGCCGCCACCCGCACCGCCGGCGCTCACCCCTACTTCAGTCCGGTCGAGCACACCCGCTTCGCCCGCGAGGTGCTCGGCGCCGGACCCTGGCTAGCGCCCGAGCAGGCGGTGGTGATCGATCCCGACCCGGTGACGGCGCGGACTCGGGCCCGGGACCACATGAAGGGTTATCTGCGGCTCGACAACTACCGCCGCAATCTGCTGCGGCTGGGCTGGCCCGAGGAGGACCTGGCCGAGGGCGGCAGCGACGCTCTGGTGGATGCCATCGTCGCCTGGGGAGATGCCGACGCAGTCGCCTCCCGACTGGGCGCTCACCTCGATGCCGGAGCTAATCACGTCGGCATCCAGGTGCTCTCGGACGAGCCGTTCCCACTCGCCGACCTGGCGGCGCTGGCCCGACGGATGCTCTAAGCGGAGCGCTCACGGCTCACCCCGATGTGCTTTTGGAGCCCAGGAGTCTCTATTGTGTGCCGGAACTCGAGGGGTCTCCAATGCGCCGCTTCTTCGCCATAACCGCCATCAGCGCGGTGCTGCTCCCGGTGCTTCCCGCCGCCGCCAGCGAGTCTCGGGCTCCGCTCATCGGAGTCAACGGTTTCTCGGCCTTGGTACGCCTGGAACCGGGCGACTCCGGCGAAGACGTCGCCACCCTGCAGCGGGCCCTTACCGATGCCGGCTTCTACCACTCGGAGGTCAA
>CAYTTU010000079.1:0-2887 GCA_964440905.1 uncultured Acidimicrobiia bacterium
CTTGTGGGGGAAGTACCCCGGCGAGCGAAGCGAGCCGGGGGGATGGGGGGTTACTCAATACCCCCCACCGACCTCGCTTCACTCGGTCGGCTCCCCCACAAGGGGGGAGCCGTTTGTGGCGCAAGGGGGGAGCGGTAGGAAACAGTCCGGCCCGCCTTGCGGCGGGCCGGTTCTGGCCAATAGCCAATGGCCAATAGCCAATAGCGGAGGACGGCGGAGCCGGCCGACCTATTCCTCCGCTTCCTCCACCATCTCCTCATTGCCGCCACCGAGTGAGGCGAGCCACTCCGCCGGGTTGGCGGGCAGGGCGTCTTCGCTCTTCTTCTTGCTGGTGGGCACCTCGCCGAACAGGCCGAGGGCGCTGACCACGGTGGCTCCGGGCAGCGAGGGCTGCACGGCCTGGTACTGGTCGGCGCCGGTGCCGGCCGGGATCAGCTTGCCGATGATCACGTTCTCCTTGAGGCCGCGCAAGAAGTCGCTCTTGCCCTGCAGCGCCGCCTCGGTGAGCACTCGGGTGGTCTCCTGGAACGACGCCGCCGACAGCCACGAGTCCGTGGCCAGCGACGCCTTGGTGATCCCCATCAGCTCGGGACGTCCCTCGGCGGGGGTCTTGCCCTCGGTGACCAACTCCTTGTTGGCCTCGCGGAACTCGACCGCATCGACCAGCTCGGCGGGCAGGAACGACGAATCGCCCGGGTTGACCACCCGGATCCGCCGCAGCATCTGGCGCACGATCAGCTCGATGTGCTTGTCGTGGATGTCCACGCCCTGGCTGCGGTACACCTCCTGCACCTCGTCGACGAGGTACTTCTGGGTGGCCCGCACCCCCATGATCTCGAGGACCTCCTTGGGGTCGAGCGGTCCCTCGGTGAGCGGAGTGCCGGGGTCGATGGTCTCCCCCTCCTTCACCTTGAGCCGGGCCCGGCGGGAAATCGGATAGGCAACCTCGCCCTCCTTGCCCTCGATCACGATGCGCCGTCCCTCGGAGTCGTCGACGATGGTCACTGCGCCCCCGACCTCGGAGATCGGAGCCTTGCCCTTGGGCGACCGGGCCTCGAAGAGCTCGGTGACCCGGGGCAGACCGTGGGTGATGTCTTCGCCGGCGACGCCTCCGGTGTGGAAGGTGCGCATGGTGAGCTGAGTTCCCGGCTCACCGATCGACTGGGCTGCCATGATCCCCACCGCTTCGCCGGGCTCGACCATGCGGCCGGTGGCCAGGCTCAGTCCGTAGGAGGCCTGCGACACGCCGTGACGCGAGGTGTCGGTGAGCGGCGAGCGTACCCGGACCTCTTCAACCGTTTCGGCAGCCTGGATGGCGACCATCGCCTCGCGGTCGATCAACTCTCCGGCGCGCAGCTTGCGCCCGGAACCGGTGTCGAGCAGCGAGCGACCGATCTTGATGTCCTCGGCGAGCACCCGTCCGAAGATGCGGTTGCGCAGGTGGCGGATCGGCAGGCCGTTCTCCCGCACCTGGATCACGATCCCGGGATCGTCGGTCTCCTCCATATGGATGAGCACCTCCTGCGACACGTCCACCAGGCGGCGGGTGAGATACCCGGAGTCGGCGGTGCGCAGCGCGGTGTCGGCGAGACCCTTGCGGGCGCCGTGGGTGGAGATGAAGTACTCCAGGACGGAGAGTCCCTCGCGGAAGTTCGCCTTGATCGGGCGGGGAATGATGTCGCCGCGGGGGTTGGCCACCAGGCCGCGCATTCCGGCGATCTGCCGCACCTGCATGATGTTTCCCCGGGCGCCGGAGCGAACCATCATGTCGATCGGGTTGAACCTGTCCGCCTTGAGGCTGATCTCCATGGCGTCCTTGACCTTGTCGGTGGCCTCGGTCCAGATCTCGATCAGCTCCTGACGACGCTCGTCGTCGGTGATGATCCCCTGCTGGTACAGCTCCTCGACCTTGGCCGCCTTCTCCTCGTAGGCCTCGAGGATCTGCGCCTTGTCCGGCGGGGTCTTCACGTCGATGAGACCGATGGTCAGCCCGGCCTTGGTGGAGAACTTGAAGCCGAGATCCTTGATGCCGTCGAGGAACGCCCCCACCACGGACTTGTCGTAGTTCTCGATGACCTCCTCGATGAGGACGCGGACGTCACTCTTGAGGACCACCGAGTTGACGTACGGGAAGTCGACGGGAAGGGCGGTGTTGATCAGTGCCCGGCCGAACGTGGTGTCGAACGGCTTGGTGCCGTCGACCGCAGCCGGCGGGATCAGGTCGCCGAGATGGTCGCGCAACTGCTCGTAGCGCTCCGGGTCGCCAGCCAGTTCGCCCACCCGCAGCTTGATCGGAGCATGCACGCTCAACTCACCGAGGTCGTAGGCCATCTGCGCCTCGTCGATGTCGGCAAACGCCCGACCCGCCCCCTTGGCGTCCTCCACCAACTCGGAGATGTAGTACACCCCGATGACCATGTCCTGGCTGGGGGTGACGATGGGCCGTCCGCTCGCCGGCGACAGCACGTTGTTGGCCGACAGCATCAGCACCCGGGCCTCGGCCTGCGCCTCGGCGGACAGGGGCAGATGGACCGCCATCTGGTCGCCGTCGAAGTCGGCGTTGAACGCCTCGCACACCAGCGGGTGGATCTGGATCGCCTTGCCCTCCACCAGCACCGGCTCGAAGGCCTGGATGCCGAGGCGGTGCAGCGTCGGGGCGCGGTTGAGGAGCACCGGGTGCTCCTGGATCACCTCGGCGAGCACGTCCCATACCTGGGGGCGCTGCCGCTCCACCATCCGCTTGGCCGCCTTGATGTTCTGGGCGATGTCGAGGTCGACCAGGCGCTTCATGACGAACGGCTTGAACAACTCGAGCGCCATCGCCTTGGGCAGACCGCACTGGTGCAGCTTGAGCTGGGGACCGACCACGATCACCGAACGGCCCGAG
>CAYTTU010000080.1:0-3263 GCA_964440905.1 uncultured Acidimicrobiia bacterium
GGGCGCGCGGGGGGGGGGGGGGGGGGGGGGGGGGGCGGCGGGGGGGGGGGGGGGGCGGGGGCGGCCCCGCCCCGGCCCCCCGCCCGGCTCGAGTGGCACCGTTGGGAGCCGGTCGGTTCCACTCACGGCTGGTCGGCGAGCCTGGCGTTCGCCGACCCGCACCGCGGTCTCGGTTGGGCGCTGTATGCGGTGGACGATGTGCGGGAGACGAAAGTTGAGAGTTGAGAGTTGAGAGTGACCCCAGAGCCTGACTCCGAACTCCGAACTCCAACCTCCGAACTCCAAACTCCAAACTCGGCGTCAGCCCGGGACGTGATCCGGCAACTCCGTCTCCAGGTTCCGGATCCGGGGCAGGGCGTAACCCAGCACCGCCAGGAACACGGTCATCAGTCCGGTGATGATGAACATCAATCCGACCCCGCGCCCGGGTCCGGTACCAATCACGGCTCCGATGCTCCCCGCCAGCGCCCCGCCTTCGGCGAGCAGCGGCTCGAAGACGCCGTCGGCTAGCGGTCCCGAGGCCAGGATGGCGATGGGGGAGATCCCCTGCGAGATCATCCGCCGGATGGAGAACACCCGACCCTGCATCGCCGGCGGCACCTTGAGCTGCCACAGCACCAGGCTGGCGGCATTGGCGACCGGGACCATCACCATCAGTCCGAACGAACAGGCTCCGACGAGCAGGAGTGAGGGCCGCAGCCCGGTGAGGGCGACGCTGGTTCCGCCGATGGCGATGGCCAACATCACGCCGCGCACCCGCCGCTTGGGACCGCCCCATGCGCTCACCGCGATCGATCCGGCGATCATCCCAAAGCCCGCGGCAGACAGCACCCCGCCGGCGGCCCCCTCGGAGGCGAATGCCAACACCAGCGGGATCAGCAGCACGTTGGTGAACGACAGTGAGAAGTTGACCCCGGCGTAGATCCACAGCAGACCGAACAACCCGTGTCGTTCCCTGACGAATCGCCAGCCCTCGGCCGCCTCGCCCCGCAGCGACGCCGAGTGAGTGGCGGCGGGTCGCTCTAGACGGGGGAAGCGGACGAGAGCCAGCGTGGTCATCGCCACCAAGAAGGTGGCGACGTCGATGAACAGCACCGCCTGCAATCCGGCGGTGACCAGGACTGCCCCGGCCAACGCCGGCGCCAGCACCATCGACAGTCCGTCGTTGAGTTGCACCAGACCGGTGGCTCGACCCAGTTGGGGCTTGGGGACCAGCAGTGGGATCGACGCCAGCCAGGCGGGCTGTTGGAAGGCGTTGCCCACGCCGATCACGGCCACGACGACGACGATGTGCCACAGTTCGAGGGCATCGGCGGCGTAGAGCAGGGCGAGGACCAGGATGGCGACGGCGGCGAGCACGTCGGCGGCGAACATCACCACGCGCCGGTCCCAGCGGTCCACCAGCGCTCCCGCCACCGGCGCCACCAGGACACTGGGGATGGTGAACGACAGGGCGATCAGCGACAGCTTGGTCACCGATCCCGTTTCGGCATACACCCAGAACTGCACCGCGAAGGCGCTCATCGTCGACCCGAGACCCGAGACGAGCTGCCCCGCCCACACGGTGAAGAAGGTGCGCAGGCCCTCGGAGTTTGGAGTTTGGAGTTCGGAGTTCAGAGTGGAGCCTCCAAGTCGGTGAGCTGTGAGCTGTGTGCTGTGAGCAGTGAGCTGTCGTCTTCGAGCTGATCGGGCAGCTCCTCCTCGAGGTGCCGGATGCGGGGTCGGGTATAGCCGATCAGGGCCATGGTGGACATTGCGAGGCCGGTGAGAACGTACATGAATCCGATCCCCCGTCCGTCGCCGGTGCCGATCACCGCGCCCACGGTGTTGGCCAGTCCGCCTCCCGGCTGGAGGAGGGGCTCGAACACGCCGTCGGCCAGCGGTCCGGCGAGCAGGAAGGCGGCGGGGGTGATCGCCTCCGAGATCATCCGCCGAATGGCGAACACCCGACCCTGCATCCCCGGAGGGACCTTGGTCTGCCAGATCACCTGGCTTGCGGTGTTGGTCACCGGGACGATCGCCATGACCGCGAGGCAGGCTCCGCCAACGAGGACGAGTGACGGTCGCACCCCAGCGAGCACGATGCACCCGCCCACGATGGCGATGGTGCCCATCATCGCCCGCACCTTGCGGCGGGGACCACCCCAGGCGCTGACAGCCAACGCCCCGGCGATCGAGCCGAGGCTCGCTATCGACAGCACTGCTCCTACGGCTCCCGAGTTGGTGGTGAGCGCCACGACGAGCGGGACGAGCATGATGTTGAAGAAGGTGAGGGCGAAGTTGACGCCGCCCACCGTCCACAGCAATCCGAACAGGCCGGGGCGCTCCCGGACGAACCGCCAGCCCTGCTTCGCCTCGGCGAGCAGCGAGGTCCCCTCCTCTTGCGGGGTGCGGGGGGGCCGGGGGAAGCGGACCACGGTCAGCGTCGCCACCGCGACCGCAAAGGTGGCCAGATCGGCGATCAGGACCAGCCGGAGGTCGGCGAGCGCCAGCAGCACGCCGGCAAGCAGCGGTGCCAGCACCGCGGTGACTCCTCCGATGAGTTGGACCAGTCCGTTGGCGCGGCCGAGTTGCGCTTTGGGAACGAGGAGGGAGATGGACGCGGTCCACGCTGGGCCCTGGAAGGCGCCGGAGACACCGAGGGCGGCGGCGGCGATCACGATGTGCCCGATGGCGAGGCGATCCATCCCGTACAGCACCAGGAGCGCGGTGGTGGCCATTGCGGCGGCGACGTCGGCGGCGATCATCACGGTGCGGCGGTCGTGCCGATCGACGACTGCACCGGCCAGGGGGGACGCGACCACCTGTGGGAGGGCGTAGGCCAGGGAGATCATCGCCAGGTTGGTGACCGATCGGGTCTCGGTGTACACCCAGATCTCGACGGCGAAGGCGGTCATGGTGGATCCGAGCGTCGAGACCAGTTGGCCTGCCCACACCGTCAGGAAGGTGCGAAATCCTCGACGGGAGCCTCCTGGGAGCGGCGTGGTCATCGTGGCGGCAGTATGACATCAGGTTGATGTCACGCGCAAATGAACCTCTCGAACACCTGTTCGATGATGTGGATAAAGTGGTTGGCCCATGCGGTACGCCGAATTGCACTGCCACAGCAACTTCTCCTTTCTCGATGGGGCCTCACATCCGGCAGACCTGGTGCAACGGGCCGCCGCCCTGGGATACGAGGCGCTGGCGATCACCGACCACGACGGCTTCTACGGGGCGCCGCGGTTTCGCCTCGCCGCGGAGGAAGCCGGACTGGCGACCGT
>CAYTTU010000081.1:0-13361 GCA_964440905.1 uncultured Acidimicrobiia bacterium
ATGAGCTTCGTCAAAGACATCGACCAGACCCAGTTCGGAGCCGCGGTGCTGCAGCGCAGCGCCGAGGTTCCGGTCGTCGTCGACTTCTGGGCGTCCTGGTGCGGACCCTGCAAGGTGCTCGGCCCGATCCTGGAACGCCTCGCCGACTCCTACGAGGGCCGGTTCGAACTCGTAAAGGTCGACGTGGACGCCAATCCGCAACTCCAGGCCCAGTTCTCGGTGCAGTCGATCCCCACGGTGATCGCCTTCAAAGACGGACGCCCGGTGTCGTCCTTCATCGGCGCCAAACCCGAAGCACAGGTGCGCACCTGGATCGATGCCCTGCTTCCCACCGCCATGGACCTGACGGTCGAGAGTGCACGCGACCTGGCACTGGAGGGCGACGAGGCCGGCGCCGAGACTCTCTATCGCCAGGTGCTCGCCGAGGTGCCCGACCATCCCGAGGCGGCGACGGCCCTGGCGGCACTGCTCATCGCCCGGCGGGAGACCGACGACGCCCTGGTGGTGCTGGGCCGCCTGCCCCGCACCGCGGACGTGGAGCGACTCGAGGCGGCGGCTCGCCTCACCGCCCGCAGCGATGTCGATCTCAGCGCTCTGGAGGCGCGGCTCGCGGCCGACCCCGACGACGACGCCGCCCGGATCGAACTCGGTGAGGCGCTAGTGGCCAAGGGTGAGCATGAGGCGGGACTCGACCATCTGCTCACCGTGGTGCGCAACTCCGGGGCGCTGCGCGACAAGGCGCGGCGCGCCATCGTGGACATCTTCGGCCTCCTCGGCCCGGAGCACCCGCTTACCGCGGTGTACCGCCGTAGGTTGGCAAGCGAGCTGTTTTGAGTTTGGAGTTTGGAGTTTGGAGTTTGGAGTTTGGAGTCAGACTGCTGAATCTGAACTCTGAACTTTGAACTCCAAACTCTGAACTCAAATCCCCAGCAGTCCGTCCAGCCCAACGGTCACGGCATCCGGCAGCGACGCCACTCCCCGCACCGCCAGCAGCACTCCGGGGAGGAACGACACCCGGTCGGTGCTGTCGTGACGGATGGTGAGGGTTTCACCGGGGCTGCCGAACAGCACCTCCTGATGGGCGAGCAACCCGGGGAGACGCACCGAGTGCACCGGGACGCCGGCGTCACCGCCCCGCACTCCGGGGACCGCCTCGGTCGACTCCACCCGACGCTCCTGCCGTCCCCCGGCGGCGACGATGCGCGCCGCGGTTCCCAGGGCGGTGCCCGACGGGGCGTCGACCTTCTGGTCGTGGTGCAGTTCGATGATCTCCGAGGCGGTGAAGTGGGGGGCGGCCAGTTCGGCAAAGCGCATCATCAGCACCGCCCCGATGGAGAAGTTGGGTACCACCAGGCAGTTGGGCGGACCACTCCCCCACGACCGGCGCAGTGCCTCGAGTCGGGCGTCATCGAATCCCGAGGTTCCCACCACGGCGTTGACCCCGGCGGTGCGCCATGCCGCCAGGTTGTCGGTGACCACCGCCGGGGTGGTGAACTCGACCACCACCATCGCCCCCGACACGTCCCCTCTATCGTCGGTGATGGTGATCCCGGCCACGGTGTCACCCGGGTGTCCCGGGTCGAAGGCTGCCACTAGTTCCAGGTCCGCCTCGGCGGCGACCGCTCCGGCGACCAGGCGGCCCATCCGCCCCCCAGCCCCCGAGACCGCCACCCGGATCATGCGATATGCCGGTGGAGTGCGATGGCGTCGAACGGTCCCACGGCGCCGATGACGAATGGACCGGTCAGTACCTCGGTAGCGACGTCGTGCACGTCTTGCAGCGTCACCGCCTCGATGCGGGCCACGGTCTCGTCGAGTGACAGGTGCTCCACCCCGGTGAGCTCATGGCGGCCGAGGCGCACCATGCGGCTGTTGGTGTCTTCCATCGAGAGCGCCAGGGAGCCCTTGGTGAAACCCTTGGCCCGGTCGAGCTCGTCGAGGGTGATGCCTTCCGCCGCCACCTTGGCGAACTGTTCCCGGACCAGCTCGAGCACCTGGGCGGTCTGGTGTGGGGTGGTGCCGACATAGACCCCGAAAGCGCCGGAGTCGGCGTAGGGCATGCGGAAGGAGTACACCGCGTATGCCAGCCCGCGTTCCTCGCGGATCTCGCGGAACAGCCTGGAGGACATCCCTCCGCCCAGCACGTGGTTGAGGATTCCGAAGGCGAAGCGGCGCTCGTCGGCGCGGTCGAGACCCTCCGACCCGAGCACCAGGTGGGCCTGCTCGGTGTCCTTCTCCACAACCTGGACGTTGGCAGTGATGCCAGGGCGCTTGAAGTCGTGCCCGGCGGTGGTGCCCGCCCAGTCGCCGAACCGCTCGCCGACCAGGTCGACCAGGGCGGAGTGCTCCAGGTTGCCGCTGGCGGCGATAACCACGGTGGCGGGGTGATAGCGGCGCTTCCAGTACCCGGCGATCACCTCCGGGGTCATGGCGGCAATGCTCTCCCGGGTCCCCAGCACGGGGAGGGCGAGAACGTGATCACCCCACAGCGCCTTGGCGAACTGGTCATGGGCGACGTCGGAAGGATCGTCTTCGTTCATGTTGATCTCTTCGAGCACGACGTGGTGCTCCGACTCGATCTCCTCGGAACGGAACGCCGGCCGTTGCAGCATCTCGCCGAGCAGACCGAGACCCATGGGGAGATCCTCGTCGCGCAGCTGGGCCCAGAAGCAGGTGTACTCCTTGGAGGTGAAGGCGTTGCTGCGGGCTCCGACAGCATCGAAGGCCTCGGCGATCGCCTGGGCACTCAGCTCTTCGGTGCCCTTAAACAGGAGATGCTCGAGGAAGTGCGAGCAACCCGCCTCGGGTCCGGTCTCATCACGGCTCCCGGTATCGACCCAGGCCCCGATTGCGGCCGACCGCACCGACGGCATGGACTCGGAAATCACGCGCAGGCCGTTGGGCAGAGTGGAGAGCTGGTGGTCCATGGGGAGGGAGATGCTAACGGTGCGCTGGTGCGAACTGGCCTCCCGCCTCCCGCTTCCCCTCCAGCCAAAACCCGTGATCATCCTCTTGCGGGCGTCGGGCGATGGGCGACGGGCGGCCCCCACAGAACCCGGAGGCCGAAGTGGTCCGCCTACTCCACTTCTCCGAGGTACGCCTTCCGCATCTCCGGGTTGGCGAGCAGCGCCTTGGCGGTGTCGGCGAGCACGATCTGTCCGGTCTGGAGCACGTAGCCGCGGTCGGCGATGGAGAGGGCCATGTTGGCGTTCTGCTCCACCACGAACACTGTGGTCCCCGCCTCATTGATCTGCTGGATGATCTCGAAGTTCTGGGCGACCAGCACCGGAGCCAGTCCCATCGAGGGCTCATCCATCAGCAACACCTTGGGGCGGGCCATCATCGCCCGGCCCACCGCCACCATCTGCTGCTCGCCTCCGGAAAGGGTCCCGGCCTTCTGACCGAGCCGCTCCTTGACCCGGGGGAACAACCCGAAGATGCGTTCCATGTCGCCGTCGAGGTTGTCGCGGTCGGTGCGGAGAAACGCCCCGATCTCCAGATTCTCCTTCACGGTCATCCGCTTGAAGAGCCGCCGATTCTCCGGAACCATCGACAGCCCGCGCCGCACCCGGTCGCTCGTGGACCACCGGGTGATCACCTCCCCTTCGAGCAGGATGTCACCGGCCGACGGGATCACCATCCCCAGAACGGCCTTGAGCGTGGTGGTCTTCCCCGAGGCATTGCCTCCCAACAGACATACGATCTCGCCCTCGTAGATGTCGATGTTGACCTTCTTGAGGACATGCACCGGCCCGTAGTGGGTGTCGACGTCGCGGAACTGGAGGAGGGGGATGCGGGTCGTCATCCCGTCGCCTCCCGGGCGGGACGGCCCAGATAGGCCTCGATGACATCGTCGTTGGACGACACCTCGGCATAGGAGCCTTCGGCGATCTTGACGCCGTGGTCGAGCACCACCACGCGGTCAGAGACGTCGCGCACCACCTTCATGTCGTGCTCGATGACGACGACCGTAAAACCCTTCTCGTCGCGCAGCTTGCCGATGAGACCGGTCAACTCGATCGTCTCGCGCGGGTTCATCCCGGCGGTGGGCTCATCGAGGAGCAGGAGCTTGGGCTGGGTGGCCATCGCCCGGGCGATCTCCAGGCGGCGCCGGTTGGCATAGGAGAGTACGAAGGCCGGCTGGTCATAGCGGTACCCGGTGAGCCTGCTGCCGAAGAACGCCAAAGTCTCCTTGGCCCGCTCCCGGATCTCGGCCTCCTCGCGCACGAACCCCGGCGTCTGGAACAGTGCCGGCCACATCCCCTTGGTGGTGCGGCAGTGCTGGGCGACCATCACGTTCTCCAACACCGTCATGTTGGCGAACAGCCGGACGTTTTGAAACGTCCGGGCGATGCCGCGACGCGTGATCTGATCGGGGTTGAGCCCGGCGACGTCCGATCCCTCGAACAGGATCTGACCGCTGTCGGGCGGGTACAGACCGCTGATGGTGTTGAAGAATGTGGTCTTGCCGGCGCCGTTGGGCCCGATCACGCTGACGATCTCCCCCTGATCGATGTAGAAGTCCACTCCGCCGAGGGCGCTGAGACCGCCAAACGCCTTCTTCAGCCCGCGGATCTCCAGCAGCGGAGCCATCACTGCTCCTCCATCTCGTCGGCCTTGGCCTTGATCCAGGCGTCCTGGAGAAACTCCTCCTGATGGAGCTCGCGGGTGCGGCGAGCGGTGGGCAGCAGGCCTTCGGGGCGCTTCAGCATCATCCCGACGAGCAGCACCCCGTAGATGAGGAGCTTGAAACCCTCGAACTCGCGCAACATGCCCGGCTGGGTCGGCCCCCCGAGTACCCCGATCAGCATCAAGGCCCCTAGGGCGACACCGCGCAGGCTGCCCATTCCGCCCACGATCACGATCACCAGGATGATGATCGACTGGATGATCCGGAACGAATTCGGAAAGATGGTGCCGATCTTGATGGCGAAGAGCGCCCCGCCGAAGGAGGCCAGCACCGCTCCGGTGACGAAGGCGGTGAGTTTGGCGGTCACCACGTTGATCCCCATCGCCTCGGCGACGTGCTCGTCCTCCCGCATCGCCATCCAGGCGCGCCCTACCCGGGAGTCCTCCAACCGCCAGGAGACAAAGGCGGCAAGAGCCACGAAGATCAGCACGAAGCGGAAGATCTCCTCGGTGTCGATGCCGCGGGCGTCCCAGGTGGCGAAGTCGGGGAAGGCGAGTCCGATGACGATCGCCACCGCGCCGAGCACCGCCACCACCACCCCGGCCACGCTGCGGGAGTCATGGCCCCCCCGCTCCCGGGCCAGGGAACGCGCTGCCCACCACCGCAACACCCCGATGATGAGAGCGATGACGCCGACGCCCACCAGCACGTAGCCGAACAGCGTTCGGATATGGGCCGGGTCGATCTTGATCCCCTGAGCTGCCCCGAACGCATCCTTGAGCCAGTCCGCCTGGAAGACCAGGCGGGCGATCTCGCCGAAAGCAAGGGTGACGATGGCCAGGTAGTCACCCCGCATCCGGATCACCGGTGTCCCCACCACCAGTCCCGCCAGGGCGGCGATCAGGATCACGAACGGTATGGCGGCGAAAAACGCCAGCTCCGGGGTGAACTTGGGCGACGACGACGACACCAGGATCGCCGCCGAATATGCCCCGACCGCAAAGAAGGCGACATAGCCCAGATCGAGAAGCCCGGCATACCCCACCACGATGTTCAGTCCGAGCCCCATCAGCATGAAAAGGCCGACGGTCGCCATCACCTCGTTGAGCAGCGGTCCGAATTCGGCAGGCAGCACCAGTCCTACCACCAACGCCACCGCGGCGATGACGAAACCGATGCGCCGACGCCGCGGCGCCGACATCGTGCTGTAGGCCACCCGGGCAGCGCGCACCCGACCGCGGAACAGGATGCTGGGGAGGATCACCGCCAGCGCGATGGCGATGGCGGAGCGCGTGGTCAGATTCCGGGCCGGGTTGTACAGGAATCGGTCGACCGCGCCCAGCCCCGACTCGCGCAGAATGCTGCCGATCAGCAACTCCACGAATCCGAATGCGAGGAGCCACACCACGACCCGCGAGGCGACGGCACGCACCCGACCCGGAACCAGCCGCAATGCCCCGCCGGCGGCGCCAAGAAGGGCCGCCACGCCGAGGATGGCCGGGATGCCCGCCGGAGAGCCCATCCCGAACGTGAGCAGGTCGATCAGGGTCGGGGTGACGTTGATCAGGATGGAACGGAGATCGAAGGCGTCGATGAGCAGGACGAACCCGGCCATGACGACCCCCGTCATGGCACCGGCGATCGCTCCGAGGACCACTTCTTTGGCTCCCGGGGTGGGAGCCGTGGTGCCCTCGAGCACCAACCGGTGCGAGCTGCGGTAGCCCATTGCCACCGGGATCCACAACAGCGACAGGTAGCCGACACTGAGCCAGGGGTCGATCAGCTTGCGGGTGTCGAAGGTCTCGGCCATTCCGATGGCGGAGATGAACACCGCAATGAGCCCCCCTACGGCGCCCCAGCGCACTGCGGTGCGCAGGGTCGGCTCGGTCATACCCGATCCTCCACTGCCAGCCGCTCGCCGAGGAGGCCGGCCGGCCGGATCATCAGCACCCCGATGAGCACGACGAAGGCGATCATGTCCTTGAGTTGCGCCGCCCCGGGAATGATGACCGACTCACCGGGCAGCACCACCAGGCCGAGGACCAGACCGACAGCCCCAAACACCACGTACCCCAGACCCGCACCGAGCCGCCCCGGCACCGCGCTGCGCACGATCGCCACCCCCCGAATCAGACCGAACAGCGCAAAGCCCGACACCCCGATCGCGGCCCAAAGCGGGATCTCCCAGCGCAGACCCCCGATCATCGTCGGCCCGGCGGCCTCCAACAGACCGAGGGTGAGGCCACCGAGCATCGCCCCGACCAGGTTCCCGATGCCGCCGAGCACCGCGGCGGTAAAGGCCTTGATGCCGGGGAGGAACCCGGTCAGGTAGTACACGGTACGGAACAGCATCGCCCACAGCAGGCCCGCCACCCCGGCCATCATCCCGCCGACGGCAAAGGTGGTCACCACCACCCGGTTCACGTCGATACCCATCAACGAGGCGATCTCGCGGTCCTCGGCCACGGCGCGTATCGCCCGGCCCGTCTTGGAACGATTCACAAAGACCCATAGCGCCACCATCGCAACCAGGGCGACCACGATCACGAACGCCTCCATGGCACCGATCTGGAGCCCCAGGATCGAGATGCGGCGCTGCAGGCCCACCGGAACCTGGGGCATCCTGAGGAAGGACTCACCGAAGAGGCCCCGCACCGAGTACTGGATGAAGAACGAGATCCCGATGGAGGTGATGAGCGGGATGAGGCGGGGCGCTCCCCGCAGCGGCCGGTAGGCGAACCGCTCGATCACCACCGCCATGGTGGTGGAGGCGACGACGCTGCATATCAGAATGATCACGAAGGCGAGAGCGAAGTTCGATTCCCACATCCCGGAATCGAACAGGGCGTCGGCCACGAAGTAACCCGTGACCCCACCGGTCATGAACACCTCGCCGTGGGCGAAGTTGATGAACCCGAGCACCCCGTAGACCATCGAATACCCCAGGGCGATCAGCCCATACATGAATCCCTGGGTGAGTCCCCCGCTGACCACCGCCCCCCACAATGCCGCGCTCGGCCCATCGCCGGACAGCTGCAGCGCCACCGTGCCTATCGCCGCCCACACCGCGATGAACACCAAGAAGGCCTTGAGGGCGAAGAGGAAGAAGTCGACCGCCAGCGTCGGGGCGTCGAGGGCCAGGATGCGGCGCAGCGTCGTGTTGCGGGTGGTCATCGGGTCACCGGATTGTGATGAGGGGAGGCCCGACCCATCGGCCGGGCCTCCCCTCATCGAGTGTCAGTCGGTGTCGATCAGTTGGTCTCGGCGCCGAGCATCTCGCTGTAGACGACATTGGCCTTGCCGGCGGCGATGTCGGTCGGATCCTCGTGGTGCACGACGGCGATCGCCTGCGAACCACAGTCTCCGTACTTGTCGCACGTCAGCGTGCCGATCATCCCCGGGAAGTCGGTCGTGGTGTACAGCGCATCGCGCAGTCCCTGGCGATCGATCTTCAGGGTGCCGTCGGACTCCACGAACGCGATCTGGCGGATCGTGCTGAGGAGCAGAACGGTGGCGTCGTAGGTGTGGGCGTGAAACGCTGCCGTCGGCGTGATGCCCGCCAACTCCTCGTAGGCCACGAGGAAGTCGGAGTAGGCCGTGCCGGTGGCCGACACGTTGGTGCCGAAGCGGAGATCCGGGCCCGAGAAGTACATCCCCGCGGACTCCGGCAACGCCATGAAGGCGTCCACCAGGATGCCGTCGGCGCCGACCCAGATGACGTCCTCCAGGCCGGGGAAGTCTCTCCCCTGCTGGATGATGAAGTCACCCGCCGGCTGGAAGATGGGGAAGAACACGAACTCCGGCGATCCGCCGGCGACCTCGGTGAGAACCGCGGTCTTGTCGGTATCACTGGGATCGGGGAGCGTCGCGACGTAGACCACGATCTCGCCGCCCAGCGCCTCGAAGGTGTCGGCAAATGCCGTCGCCAGGCCGTCGGTGTACGGGTCGCCGTCATGGATGGCGGCGGCGGTGCGCACCCCGAGCTCGTTGTAGGCGAACCGGGCCACTGCGCCACCCTGGAACAGGTCGTTGTGGGCGGTGCGGTAGTAGCCGAGGGCGAAGTTCTCACCCTCCACGCCGAACAGATTCGACGTCAGCGACGGCGAGGTGTTCGAACCGGAGATGAGGACCGTGCCGCCCTCAGAGAGCAACGGCATCGCGGCGCGAGCCGCACCCGAACAGGTCGTCCCGATCACGCCAAGCGGGCCGGTGAATCCGTTGTCGGAACCGTCCACTGGCGCAATCTGGGCCAGGATGTTCTGGGCGCCGGCCTGGCCGCCCTCGGCCGAGCACAGGTCGTCTTCCACGGTGCCCAGGTTCACCGGGTGGCCGAGCAGATCGCCGAAGTCGGTGATCGCCAATTCCACGCCGTAGACCTGATCTTGCCCGAGGAAAGCCGTCTCACCCGAGATCGACTGAAGAGCACGAATCTCGATCGCCTCACCAGGGTTCACCTGGATGTAGCCCAGCGGCCCGGGGGTGAACGCCTCCCCCTGGGTCGTGGTGGTAGCAGCCGCCGTCGTGGTGGTGCCGGCCGCGGTCGTCGTGGTGGTCTCGGCGTCGTCGTCACCACAGGCGACGGCGACCAGAGCCAGAACGACCAGCAGCACCCCCAACGGACGGAAGGTGTTGCGCTTCATTTGATATTTCCCTCCCATTGGAACCGAACCGGGGGAAACCCCGGTCCAGAGGGCGGAACTGTAGCCGCTGGAGTCCCGACGCGTCACCGATCCGTGGGACAATGAGCGGCTATGCGCCGCCGCGAAGAGCCGCTGCTCACCGAGATACTGCCCGCCGAGGAACGGGCCGTCGAGGCCGTCGTGGCGCGCTACCAGCGGGTCGCCCCGGCGGTCACCCGCTTCGCCCGATCTCTCGCAAAGAACGAGGAATTGCGGGTACGCCTCGGGTCACGGTCCGCCGCCAGTGCCGGGGAGATCGTGATGGATCCCGGAGTCTTCCAGGCCGCCTATACCCGCCGCGCCCCGGTGACGGCCTCCGAGGTGGCCCTGGCGGCGGCGTTGCACGAAGCCGTCCACCTGGTGGCCACCGATTTCGACGAGCCCCGGCCCCTGCCATCGGAGTGGTTTCCCGACGCCACCGAACCGCTGCCCGACACCCCGGTCGGACTGCTCACCGCCCTCGACCATGCCGGCGGACCGGCGGCCGAAGCGATGTTCCTGGCACTGGAGGATGCCCGCCAGGAGGCCCAGAACCTCGGCGTATACCCCGGGGCGCGCTCGGTCCTCGGAGACCTGTACCGAGCGTCGATCCCGGCGGCGATGGGCCGGGCCCGCCCGATGGGGCAATTTGCTCTCGCCTGCTTCCTCGTCGTCGGGGGTTACCAGGACCTCGACGAGGTCGCCCAGGGCGCCAATGCCGGGGTCGCCATGGCCCTCGGCGAGTCCGGGCCGCTCCTCGCCGACGCCGCAGCGGCACCCGGTCCCTGGGAGACCGCCACGGTGGCGATGCGGCTGCTCGCCATCGCCCGGGAGTACGGGTTGCTCACCGAAGCCTCCCCGGCCGAGTCGCACACCGACCAAAAGGAACGCCAGCAGGACGAGCGCGAAGAGATCGACTCCGGCGTCGATGCGGTTCGCCTGCTCTCTCCGATCCTGCGGGACGCCGAGTCGTACGAGGCGACCCGCTCGATGGCACAGATGTCCGGGATGCGCGGCCGCAAGGGCGATTCCGACGAAGCCGGTGATCCCGCCACCGACCAGATCCTGCGGGTCTCGGAGGCGCCCGACGTCTACCTGCCCAACGGCCAGACCGGCCGTCTCATCGTGTGTCGCATCCCGGACCGATTCGACCGGTTTGCCGAAGCAGGCCGGGAGGCGATCGGGGAGGCGGCGCGTCGCTGGGAGGTGGCGCAACGCCATGTCTCGGGCGAGCTCCACCCGCTGTTCGTGGCCAACCAGCGCCGCGGTCTGCGCAGCGGATACGACGCCGGTGACCTCTCCCCCTATGCGGCGCTGTTTCTCGGAGCCGGCCTGTACGAGAGGATGTTCGAGCGGCGCTCCCTGCCGGTGCGGCGCGCCTACGCCGTGAGCCTCCTGGTGGACGGATCGGCGAGCATGCTTCAGCCCCGTCCACTCCCCTCCGGCTCGCGGGCGCCGTGGGCGATGGCGGCAGCGACTCTGGGGGCAGTGACCCTCGCCCGGCTGTGCGACGAACTGCAGGTGGAGTTCGAGGTGGCGCTGTTCAACCGGGCGTTTGCGGCGCGTCCCGAGGACACCGAACGCAGCTACGTCAACCGCCTCAACGGCACCCGGGGGGCACTGCGCCGCAGCCAGGGCGGGGCTGCAGACCGGCTCACCCGAACCATCAATCACTACCTGGTCAAGTCCTTCGACCAGCGGTGGGAAGCAGCCGAACCGGCCCTGGCCGGGCTGTTCTGGGCGGCGGCGCGTCCCGCCGATGCCGCCGGGGCGGCGCGGCGCGACCCCGAGGCTGCGCCCCCGGTCTCGATGTTCGAGAAGGCGGCCAACGTCGACGAACTCAATGTGACCCACGCCGCCGAGCGTCTGGCGGCCCGCAAGGCCCAGGTGCGGATGCTGGTGGTGCTGGCCGATGGGATGACCCGGGGGTCGGTCGAGACGCTCGCCGCATCCGTGGAGGCGATCGAGGCCTCAGGCACGACGGTGCTGGGGATCGGGGTGGGCGATGCCACCGTCGAGGCGGCGTACTCGCGCAGCAGGGTGGTGGCACGCCCCGAGGCGCTCACCCGGGCGATGATCGACGGGGTGCGCTCGGCGCTTCGCCGCGGTGTGGTCCTCGCCGGCGGCGACACCTGGTGGGGGCATGAAGGGCGGCTCTACGATCCGGCGGTGGCCGAGGGCCGCGCTGCCGAACCGGTAGGAGCCGCCGCGGGGTTCGATCGGCCAACGAGGAGGGACGATGCCTGAGACGGTGACCATCAAGGACCCCAGCGGCGCGGGCAAGCCGATCGAGCTGACCACGTTCCCGGTGCCTGCCGACCTGCCGGACCACGACCAGCGCGTCGGCAAGATTCCCGAACCCGATCCGCACTATGTGGACCTGGGCATGCTCTACAAGCTCGCGGCGCTGGAGAAGGTCCGCCGCACCGGTCTCACCGGCACCCCGCTCCATGTGGCGCTGCGGGGCCACATGGGAACCGGGAAGGACCACGACCTCGAGCAGTTCGCCGCGCTGCTCCGACTTCCCTACCACCGCATTCCCTTGACCGGTGAGGTGCGCGACATCACCCTGATCGGATCGGTGAAGCTGCACGGTGACGGGCGCGGCGGGACCGAGAGCCGCTGGGCCGACGGCGACATCACCCGGGCACTGCGCGGTCCGGCGCTGATCAACCTCTCCGAACTCAACGCCGCCGGAGCCGAGACTCTGTTCGCCCTCCACGGGCTTCTGGATCGCTATCAGGCGCTGGACCTCCCCACCGGTGAGACCGTGCACCTGCGCGACGACACCCGGGTATTCGGCACCATGAACCCGACCGACCTGCGCGACTACGCCGGGACCCAAACTCTCAACAAGGCTTTCGCCGATCGCTGGGTGATCTGGGAGAAGCGCTTCCCCGAGTCCGATCAGATCGAAG
This sequence comes from uncultured Acidimicrobiia bacterium, assembly GCA_964440905.1. GTDB lineage: Bacteria > Actinomycetota > Acidimicrobiia > Spongiisociales > UBA11373 > UBA11373. The sequence goes on from CAYTTU010000081.1 coordinate 12,207, forward strand.
CGATGCTGCAGCGGCGCTACCCCAAGCTCAAGGCGACGTTCGTCACCACCATGGCCCGGCTCGCCGCCGAGGTCAACGCATCGTTCACCTCACGCGACGCCCGCACCCGGGTCGGCACCCCGATGAGCCTGCGCACCGTGCTCGATCGCATTCCTGCCGGACTACTCATGTACACCTCCGATCCGGACCCGTTACGGCGCGCCTGGGACGAGTTCGTGATCAGCCACATCGACTCGTTCGACGAGGACCACTACGAGACCGTTTGGGCGGCGGTGGCGCGGCGCGGTCCCGAAGGGCCCCCGTTCGGAAAATGACCGAGTCGTCAGTCGTCAGTCGTCAGTCGGCGTTCGACCAATCCGACCGTGTTGCCTTCGCTGTCTTTGAAGAACGCCATCCACTCGGCGGTGCCGGCGGGGCCGAACACGCCCTGGTCGTCGGCAAAGATCATGTGCGGTGGATCGGTGCGCTCCACTCCGGCGGCACCGAGCGCCTCCCAGGCGGCCGCGATGTCGGTCACCTCTAAGTAGAGCAAGGCAGGAGCAGCCCCCTTCTCCAGGAGGAGCCGGGTGCCGCCGAGGTCGAAGAACACCAGCCCGGGAGGGTCATAGGTGGCGATGTGGCGCAGGCCGAGCGTGTCGCGATAGAAGGTCGTCGCCCGTTCCAGGTCGGAGGCGTGCTGGGCGACTTGGTGGAGCCGGCTCACGGACATGGCCGCAGCGTAGGTCATCAGCCCTTCTCGGCCCAGGCTCGTCGCCCGACGCCCGTCGCCCGACGCCCGACTGGTCCCGCTTCGGGCATCGGGCATCGGGCATCGGGCATCGGGCATCGGGCATCGGGCTACCGTCCCCCGCGATGGCCCGCTACGACCTCGGCGATCCCGACCTCGATCGGAGGATCCGCGCCCTCGTGATCGACGCCGCCATCGACGGCGGCCTCGACAACGAGGACGCCGACCTGATCACCGAGATGCTGGTCACCACGCTCAAGATGCAGCGCGACCAGGCCAACCGCGCCGACCTGAAGCTGGTGAACTCGGCGCTCAAGGAGCTGCGCTACTCCTTCGGGGTGTTCGGGCGCTACCGCGACGTCCGCAAGGTGGCGGTGTTCGGCTCGGCCCGCACCCCCGAGGATGACCCGCACTACGAGATGGCCGTG